>JAASSR010000082.1 GCA_021767785.1 Methanolobus sp. | reverse complement strand
TTATTATGTTATATCATGCCTTATCCAGCATTTCATCTGTCTTTCTTCATATTCTGTGTATCACTGGTAGGTATCTTTGCAATTGCGGGAAGTGGCTTTCAAGAGAAGCTGGGCCGCAAGGACGTAAAACATCTTGGTCTGCTGTTCATTGTAGGCAGTGTGGGATCAGTGTTCCCTGATGTACCTGCGGTCTGGAATTACATATTGCATGGAAGTCTGGAACATACGAGACTAGGTCCATTACCAACTCATTCACTATTATTCGGACTGGTGGCCTTTGTACTTGCACTGTTGCTTGGATTCATAATATACAAAGACAAATCCAGGGCCGCATCCCTGGGTATCTTTGCAGAGGCTGCCTTCCTGTCACATCTTTTACTTGACGATATTGCAGAAGGTGGTCTTAGTTATCTGTATCCTTTTTACAGTGAACCTCTTAGCATATTCTCTTTTATGAATGTCAGGTTTTCCGATGTGGATTTCTTCTACTACAATTTTGCATGCTTCGTTTCCGTGTTCTTTATATTTTGTGTGATGTTCATGGCTTTACTGGCTCTTAATGACCTTGGATTTGGTTTCAAATATGAATCTCTTGAGTGAGATTACAGGTTTTTGATTATATCCTGATGTATCTAATCAAAATTCTGGTATCCGGTAAATATGATCATAGCTACATCTAATAAACTATATATTTAATAAAAAATAATAAAATATTATATACATCTTGAAGGATTAACCATGAAGTGCAAATATTATGATAGATGCGAATACGCCAGCTCTACAGCCATAACATGTACGGAGAACGGTGGTGGCACATACTGTGGCAAGTTCCGTGTATTCTCATCAGAGTCATCTCAGGATGCATCTGCCTTGTTTCTCTGCCACTCTGTCACCCATGTACGGGAAATGCTTGTCTGAAAAAAAGAAGGATTTACATCGCTGAACATAAGATACATATTTGCAGCAGTTCAAGCTCAGGCTTGCTCTGGCTGCTGGTATTTTGTGAATGGTACAGGTATGTTTCTCTTTGATCCTGAGCAGTATATTGTCCTCTGATCCAATGATGCCGCAGCATGTACAAAGCTACTTTTCTGTTTCTTAAGATGAAATCAAATCTCTGTCTGAACACAAATATTAAATGCAAAGCTGGATATGTTCTGCTAGATTATAACTTAGAATCAGAAGTAACCATGGACGGAAAGAGGAAAACCCGATGCCGATCATAACCTTACCATACGATGACCTTGAAAAATTGACAGGAACCGACAGGGATACTATTATTGAGCGCGTACCCATGATAGGTGCGGATATAGAGCGCATAGAAGATGGATCAATAGATATTGAATTCTTCCCTGATCGTCCGGATCTCTACAGTGTTGAAGGTGTTGCACGTGCTCTACGTGGTTTTCTGAATATTGAAACAGGTTTCTGTGACTATGAGGTCAGGCCATATACGGTTGAGATCACAAAGGATAAGAATATAGATTCAGTACGTCCTGTATTCGGATGTGCCATAGTTCGCGGTGTGACCTTCAGCTCCAGTGCTGTAAAAACCCTCATGGACCTTCAGGAATCACTTCACTGGGGTCTGGGACGCGATCGCAAGAAAGTTTCCATAGGTGTCCACGATCTGGCAAAGGTCACCCCTCCTTTCAGATATATTGCAGCTGACCCGGATTTCAGTTTTGTTCCACTTGACTTCACAGAGCCTATGACCATGAAGGAAATACTTGAAAAGCATCCCAAAGGAACACGTTTTGCACATATCCTTGATGGATTTGACAAATATCCTCTTATACTGGATGCCAACGACAATGTTCTTTCTTTTCCGCCTATCATAAACGGAACACTTACAATGGTCAGTGAGGAAACGACAGATCTTCTGGTGGATGTAACCGGGCTCAGCGATGAAGTATATACCGCACTCAATATAGTCACTACTGCTCTTGCCGAACGTGGCGGACAGGTAGAGTATGTAAAGGTTGTCAATGCTGATGGTACCGAATCGATTCCTCTTGACCTGAGCCCCAGGGTCAAAATCCTTGAAAGATCGGAGATCGACGGCCTAATTGGTCTGGATCTTCCTGCAGATGAAATAATCGATCAGCTCAAAAGAATGGGCTACGGTGCAAAAGAAGTCGATGACGGACGTATAGAAGTACAGATCCCGCGTTATCGTGCGGATATTCTTGATAACTCGGATATAATCGAGGATATAGCAGTAGGCTATGGTTTCGATAAGATACCTGCTGTCTTTCCCATGAACGCAACAGTAGGTAAGTCCCACATGCTTTCAGATATAGGCTCGGATATACGTGAGATCATGACAGGACTTGGTTATTCACAGGTAATGCCGTTCACTCTCACAAGTGAAAGGGTGCATTTTGAATGGATGTGCAGGGAAAGGACCGATGATGTAACATATGTAATGCATCCGATAAGTGAAGACCAGACGATGGTCAGAACAACCATTTTGCCGAATCTCATGGAGATCCTTTCCATGAACCAGCACAGGGAACTGCCACAACGTATATTCGAAGTTGGAGATGTTGTTATCAATGACAAGAACGGCCTGCATCTTGCAGCGGTATCAATTAATGCACAGGCCAATTTCACTGAGGTAAGAGAACTGGTGGATGCCATCATGCGTGAACGAATGGTGGAATATGAAGTTGTGGAATCCCAAGATCCGGCTTTTATGGAAGGCAGAAGAGCTGATATTATTGTGAGTGGCAGGAAAATAGGAGTTATGGGAGAGTTATTCCCACAGGTCATTGTTAACTTCGGTCTTGGACAACCGGTGGTCGGATTTGAGATCGATCTTCTGGATTGATCCGCCTATTTTGTTTTTTTGAGACTATTTAAGGATGAATGTAAAGAGTAAAAAAGTAAGAACGGGCCCGCCGCGATTCGAACACGAGTCGATGGGTATCTTCGGACCTGTTCGGTCACATCGAAGCCCATCAGGATATCCTGGCTACCCTACAGGCCCGCAAAGCAAGTACTGATTGCTGCAGGCTGTATTAAACTTTTCTATCATGCAGGCCCATGAGCATCAGAAAATATCTGATAACATTTTTATTGCCATGATCCAGAGTATTACTCCGAATATCTTTTGCAGTGTTTCCTCTTTTATCCTGGCATGCATAAGATATGAACCAAGCTGTGCTCCCAGAAATGATGCTGCAACGACTGAAATCACCATGTTCATATCAGGATCCCAGCTGGATGCGTGTGCAGCAAAACCTGAAAGGGATGTGAACAAAACAATGAAGCCGGAACTTGCTGCTGCCCTTTTTATACCGAAACCGAATATAAGTAGTAAGGGAACTATGAATGTTCCTCCACCAATACCAAGAAGCCCTGAAGCAACACCTACCATAAAACCGAAAATTATGACAAAAAAGTATTTTGCTCTTCCTTTTATCTTTTTATTCCGGTACAATACCTGAACTCTGGAAAAGACCATCTCTTCTCCAATAAAGAACATTAAAAAAGCAAACATAAGGAGCAGCAGCTCCACAGGCACAATTTTTGTAAAATATGCTCCTATCTGTGCTCCTGTCATTGAAGCAACAATAAAAGGAATTGCTATATTGAATTCCACCATTTTTTTTCTGATATAGGTGATGGCGGCAGATGTCGAGGTAACGGTGTTCAAAAGAAGGGCAATTGTGACTGAAAATATGAAATCCCCGCTTATCCAGTAAAAAAAAGGTACGTAGAATATAGCTCCGCCAAGTCCTATCATTGAGAAGAGTGCCGATGCACAAAAAACAATAAAAGCAAGAGCTATATTTTCCATTTAATAACGATCCGTCAATATGAATTGGGACTTTCACTTAACATACTTTTCTTTGAATCTGGAGATCTCTTCCTTTCCACCCACAACTGCGATGATATCACCTTTTTTTATCATGGTGGATGGCATTATGTCAGTGATTATTTTTCCTTCTCTCTCGATTCCTATTATAGTACAACCTTTCTTATTACGTAGACCCAGCTCCCCAACTGTTTTGTTTATGAGATCCGTATCATTTACAACAGTGTGTTTCTCTATGTCCACACCTTCATAGAGCATGATGTCCTCGTCCATCTTCTTGCAGGGTACATCCAGACATCTTGAGGTCATTTTCGCAAGCATTTGACCTGCAACGATTGGGAGTGCAGCCACATAGTCAGCACCGGCTTTGTAGATCTTGTCAATTGACTTGTATGAATTAGAACGTGCTATTATAGTGGATTCAGGATTTAACCCACGTGTTATGAGTGTTGCGAACATTACATCAGTATCATCGTTCAATGTTATGATTATTGTGGATGCATGCGGTACCCCGGATTTTAGCAATATTTCTTCTTCTGTTGCATTACCTACGATAAAGTCATAATCTGCATTTTCAAATATCTGTGTTCTGGAATCCACTACAACAAAATCTATCTCTGCGTATCCCAGGGTTTCAACAACTCTTTTTCCCACATCTCCACAACCCAATATCACGATATGATCTCTGTAATCTGCAACTTCATTATTCATATCATTCACTCCGCAGATTGTGTTAGTTTTTTCAGACTTGATAACTGTTCATTTGAACCTATTGCAAGAAGCACGGAATTATCCTTGATTACATCATCGGGCTTTATTAGAAATGTCAGAGTTCCTCCCTTCCACATTCCAACAACGTTTGCTCCGGTTCTTTCACGAATAGCAGCGTTCTTCATTGCTTTGCCGATAAGAGGACTCTTCGGATAGATGGGTAATTCCACGATACTAACACCTTCAAAGAACTCCGTAGCACCTGTCAAACGGTTAATGAACGGATCAGCTGCCTTCCTTCCTATGAACCTTCCGAAAAGCTCTTTTGGTGAAACAACACTTGTAGCGCCTGCATATTTGAGATATTTCTTGTTGGATCTGTCCTCCACAATGGCGATTATATTCAGATCACTTATATTGCGTGCGGTCAGAACAATGTTTGCATTCATTTCATCAGAGCGATTTGCGATCAGAAAATGTGCTCCTTTTATATTTGCGCTTTTAAACGACTCCTCTTCAGCCACCGAGCCATGGATGGTGTTTATATTCCTTTTGAGCAACTCTTTTACCAGTTCTGTATCCTCTTCTATGAGCACATATGGAATTTCATTCTCTTTCAATTCATCTATGAGGGTCTCAATGAGTCTGTTATATCCACATATTATAATGTGACCAGTTAGTTTTTTTGAGGCCCTGGTGGGTACGCTGGCATGGATCTTTTTTTCCATCCATGGGATAATTACAAGTGTGAACAGTATTCCGAATACAAGAGGGATACCTGATAATTGCACAAAGACAGAGAACATCTTCCCGTAGGGCGAAATGAATACTATGTCCCCGTATCCAACGGTGGTAAAGGTGGAGACTACCCAGTAAAAAGCATCATAAAGGTTGGCGTATTCGGGCTGCCCCTCATATATCATCATCTCTATAAAAAGAAACATGTAAGTTGCTACGATCAAAAGTGCCCCTATAAATGATCGAAGCAGGTTTCTATTCCAGAGATGACCAGTTCTCATAATTATTCGCCTTGCATCGCATCCTGTATTAACTTTTTAAGTTTACCGCCATTCCCATTTTCAAAATCCATGCACAAGATGTGGTCCGAATATCATGAACAGGAACGAGATCAGTATAAGCATTGCGAAAGTAGCGGTTATTACTGCCGATAGATTTTCCGCTCTTTCCTCATTTCCTGTGATCCTGTATATTACTGCGTTCACATAATCTCTGAACACATGTCCGCCATCAAGTGGGACAGCAGGCAAACAATTGAACAATCCTACATAGAAGTTCAGCCATCCGATCCACAGTAATGCATTCGCCAGCCAGAATACTCCTATTCCAAAGGGTTCTGCCCATCCAACCGGCTCATAGAATTGCGCAAGGGTACCACTGAAACCCGGGAACCCTTCTCCACTAAAACCGATTATCGGCAGTCCAAGAAGTATTATCCACCCTCCTATACCAGTAAGCATCTGAGGAACACTTTTGAATAGCTCAAGATATCTTGTAGCGGGAAATTCTCCGACAACAATACCCAGGGATGTATCGACCTGACCATTCATACTTGTAACAACACCCAGGAATCCTCTTTCTTCGAAATCCGGATGTCGGGCCAGGTTCACAGTATATTCGGAAATGCCGCCAGTTTCCGGATCCTCTGTTTTTAATGTGAGCTCCTGATCCGGATTGCTGGAACTCATTATATTGCTGAAGTCTGTATATGTGTAAATAGGCTCTCCATCAATGTACAGGATGCGTGAACCCTCTTCAATTCCGGTATTTGATACTGGCGAATCGTCAACTATGCTCTGTATCGTGATGCCTGAGGGTTCTATATCGGTATTGACAACCTCAATCTCATAGCTTGAAATAACCCTGTCAGAGGCTGCATAGACTGTAACAATACTACCTTTTTCAATCTCTTCGAGATACTGTCGCATCTCATCTACATTGCCTATTTTTGTATCATCTATCTGTGTAATTACCATATTTTCCCGGATGCCGGCTTCATAGGCGGACCCTCCTTCCTCTACATCGACAACCATTGTGTCACCAAGTGGCGCCATTGCACCGAGTACCGGTCCGAAGAGAAGTGCGAAAGCAATAACCGCAACTACGAAGTTCGCCATAACACCTGCTGCAAGTATGCGTGCTCTCTGATTGCGATTTGCTACTTTTTCTTCATCGCTGATCTTTATTTCTTCTTTTTCTTCCTGTTCATCTATGACTATGCCAAGCCGCCGGTCTCCATATGGGTCCTTCTTTTCATCGTAAGGCGCTTCCTTTTTGCCGAAAAGTTCCTCTTCATCAGGTTCAGCAAAACCTCCAATGGGTACAAGTGCAAGCAGGATCCCCATGGATTTGACCCTTATATCCTCAACCCTGCAGAGTATCGCATGTGAGAATTCATGTACTATAAGCGTAATAACAAGTGCAATTATTCCCCAGGTTAGAGGTATGAACTCATTGACCCCTGGTATCAGGAAAATGTTCCTTGCTTCATTGAACTTTCCGGGCTCAGGCATTGAATTATCGCCTATTGAAGACAGCATTGCAATATCTGAAACAATAATCACGAGAAACATTGCTATCATTCCGATGAACATCAGCCTGATACCAATATCCGCATAGAGCCTCCATGCTTTTTTAGGAATTGCAAGTTTGTCAAGTAGTTCCAGTCCTTTTGTGGTCCTTATCATCAGGACAGGTCCGTAGCTACTGATATTGTATTTTTCCAGTATTCCTTTTCTTCCAAGTATTATTACTGCAATCCAGTAAAGCAAAAAAAAACTAAGTGCAATGTATGTTCCGTCCAAAAAAACTCTCCGACATTAGTGATATTTGAATATGGTCTATTCTTTTTACAAGGTATATATCTTTGCCACTTACCACTCTCATTTATATAGTTATTGGGCCACTTAGAGAACAGCACAAGGGTTTCTTAACAACTAACAATGCTTTCACCTGAAAAACCAGAGCCAACGTGTTAGTTTAAGATGAGTTTAAAGTTATTATTTCTGTTTTTGTTTCAGGGCATAAGATTTACTCCGGGCAGAGATATCCTGATCTTCTCTACATAAGCAATTTTTCAATCATAGATCCTGGAGTTAGAATTAATTCCAAATGTAACTATAACGAGGTCTTGTATTCTTCAAGTCTCTGACCAACGATCCTGTCCAGTTCTTTCTTTTCTTCCGGGGTCAGACTGAAGATATCTTTTATTTTATTCATGTCTGTCTGGAGGTTCGGTTCTAAATGTAAGGTTTCTCCACAGATCTTGTATTTTATGTCCGGAAGGTCATCTTCTGTTTTTTTGATTATCGTGTCTTCAATTATGAATCTGTTACTGAATTGGGATACAAAATAGCTTATGATGGGGAGATTCACATCTTCTTGATCAACTGTAGTCATAATTGTACTTCTGTACTTTTCACTTTTATTAAGGAGAACTGACAGGAAGTGCATATAAGATCTGTTATTTTTCAATTGCTTGAGCTTACTGAGATCTTCCAGGAGTATCAGGTACCTGCCATTGGAAAGTAATTTCTCTATCTGGATCATTGCACTGGTAAAATTCTTAAACAGATGAAATGAAATTAGTTCATCTATGAATGTGATGTTCTTTTGTTCGTTTTCATTCCAGCATATCCTTATCACAGGCAGAGATGTATAGCTTTTCATCTCTTCAGCTAGTTTTGACAGGATATAAGGTGCTTTAACATCTTCCTTATAACAAAAGACAGAGCTTTTTTCATTGAGGACATCGAGCAGATCTGTCAATGTTTGATTTCTAGTGTTCAGTTCCATCTTCATCTCGGCCGGTAATATTTTATTATTTCCGATGTATATTAATATGCACCTAGATGGGATTTATATTTTTCTAAATATTAGACTCTGTATATTCTCTTTGTCACAGATCAGATCAAAATTTTTCCTGCAAGTGCATTTTGTAGTTATTCTCCCGGCCGAAGATCACTTATATATTGCTTCCCCGAAAAGATTAATAACTATCATAGCAGATTTCCTTTGAGGTGTTTTTGTATGTCAAAGTTCCATAAAAGAGACTACGAACGTAAGGGCGAAAAGAAATACGAAGAACTGGATGCAAAACTTATACAGGAAAACCTCGAAGACCTGAAATCCACGGAAGGTGAAATCACAGATTGACTATAAGTCTCAATATTGAAATGATCAATTCGGAACTTGCCGGTAAAAACCTGGAAGTTCCGGATGGAACCACTTATGAAAACGTTCTGGACATTCTTGGCATAAACCAGGAAACTGTCCTTATTTTAAAAGAAAAAAAAGCTGTTCCTGTTGATGGAATAGCAGTGCCCGGAAATTTAACTATAATGTGTATCGCATCACAGGGATAGATCAAACCGGACACACTTAAAAACATTACATCTTTTTTGTAATATCTTTAAGCTTTGTGATGGCATCCATCGTCGTCTTTGTGTCTTCTATGATCTTCTGTTCATAGTGTTTGATGATATCTTCAACAGGTGCGGAAAGTTTGTAGATCTTTGTAGGTCTACCTTTTCCTACTGCCTTTTTATTGTGGATATCTATCCAGTTCCTTTCGCGCATGTGCCTCATGGCAACGCTTACTTCTGGCTGTCTCAGACCGGTGCTCATTTCAATTTCCTGGGAGGATGCCTCATCCACGTTAGAAAGGTAAGTGAGTGTGGTTGCAACATTCCTGGACATTCCCAGGCTTTTCAATGCTTCAATGAACTTATAGTCCGTATCGTCAAGTATCTTTACTTCAAAGTCTTTCATAATAACCCCTTATTATATTTGTGCTCTTATCGAGCTCTACTAACTAATATGTCATTATTATATTTAAAGTTATATATCCGTAAATTTAAAAGCGCATAATAATTAATAATCTGTGCTAAAAATGACGTATTTTTTCGACAATGAGAATATATTGTTCTTTAGTTTATTAATTGTGTCAAAAAAAGCAACCCCTTCCCCTTTGAATAACTCCTCTCTTATCATTTTCCCCAGGACGTCATCGCTATGGGGTCTCAGTCTGAGCACAGTAGAGCCCGGATATATGTGTTTCATATGGGAAAAACCGTCAATATCACCATCCGTGATCCCTATTATGGGAATCTTAAGCCTGTAAAGTATATCTCCGGCAATGTCAGTCGTATCATCTCCAATGGTAACAGCTACATGAGCACCTTCTATGAGATCAAAAGTGCTCTCTGCTTCGTGATCGATTATCACGGCTTTTATTTTACTTTCCATCGGTCCTTCTTTCAGACAGGCAAGGATATTATCCTCTTCTGATGATGTGTATTTGAAGATCCTGTCCTTTTTTCGGACCGTGAACTTACTGCTTCTTAAAGGTCCACTCTTTATCCAGCAGTTATTGAGGTCTATGGGTATAATGTTATTGTATCCATGAAGTTTTTCAAGTCCGTGTGCTTTTACTCTTGCCCCTTTTATCTCTTTGATGAAGCCTTCTTCACTTATTATCTGTATTTCTTCAGACTCAGCAAATCCTACAATAATCCCGTTGATCATTATTTTTTCCCCGGGATGCACACCTAATACATTTCT
>JAASSR010000081.1 GCA_021767785.1 Methanolobus sp. | reverse complement strand
CAGCGTGCTGAATCCTTAGCTCAGATGGCTGAGCAAAGATGGGTAGACTTCGAGAACGGAAGTCCATTGGTACCTGAAGGATTCCCACGTGAACCAGCAACATCAATTCCGGAGGGTCTGGATCCTGTTACAAGTGAATTCTTTGAATACTATGCAATGGAAAGAGGATTCCATCCAAATGCAGGAGCAGCATTTACTGCAACAAGTGGTATGTCCTTTATGAACTTCCCTCTGATGAACTACATTGAGACAATTTCCCCGAGACCAATTCTTTTCATCATGGGAGAGAATGCTCATTCCAGATATTATACTGAGGAAGCGTATGAAAGAGCAGCTGAACCAAAAGAACTGGTAATCGTTCCTGGTGCAAGACACATCGATCTGTACGACGGTGGAGATAATGCCTATATTCCATTTGACAAACTGGAATCATTCTTCAAAGAAAGCCTGAACTAAATGGATATGGCAAAATAGAAGATTATTTTTCTATATTTGCCATTTTAACTTTTTTGTATGGTATACAGGCAAGATAGTAAGGCAATTTTTCAACAACAAGGATGTGCCTGTGCAGGAAACATAACAAATTGAGGTTATAACAATGAAAATTACTCCGGAACATAATGGTGGAAAAAGATGGATGTTTATTTGTTTGGGAGTGTTTTTACTAGCGATTTTAGCGATTGGATGTATTGAACAAAATAAAACGGATCAAAGCACAATCGACAATCATTCTGAAGATAATCAATACAAAGCAAGCCAGGAAGAGGAGGAAACAAAAATGCAGGTCAGTGTTCAGGCAAATGAAAACACAACGATCTTTGAACTAAATGATGGAAATGCTGCAAAAGATCTCTATGAACAATTACCTTTAACCATCGATGTTGAAGATTTCAGCAATAATGAAAAGATATTCTATCCACCAAACAAACTCGATACAACTAACACACCCATGGCAAATGCAAAATCCGGAACGCTTGCATATTATGATCCGTGGGGAGATGTGGTAATGTTCTATGATAAATTCGGCTTTGCAAGCGGTTTGTATGAGTTAGGTAATGCCGTATCAGGCGGCGAGCATATCAAAAATATGTCAGGCACAATACTCATAGAGAAAGTATAAACATAAGCGAGATCGTTGTCGAGAAATTCCAGAGTGATCCGAGTTAAATAAAAACAGATAATCTCGGTGATTCAGTTACTTTTAAGTTGTTGCTTTATCAGGCATAAAAGTTAACAGATTGATTAATAGTAAAATAAGTATTCAATCAGAATTATGCAAAAAGAATTTGAAATGAGGGTGATAATCAATGTTATACAGGGAAGTACCTAAAAACGGGGATGAACTTTCAATACTGGGTTTTGGAGCCATGCGGCTGCCAACAAAAGAGGATGGCAGTATTGATGAAAATACAGCTACAGATATGATCCGCTATTCCATAGATAATGGCGTGAACTACGTGGATACCGCATGGCCATATCATATGGGAGAAAGTGAGCCCTTCCTTGCCCATGCACTTGAAGATGGGTACAGGGAAAAGGTGAAACTTGCTACAAAACAGCCCCAGTGGATAGTAAAAAAACCTGAGGATATGGACAGGTTCCTGAACGCTCAGCTTGAGAAACTGAATACCGACCATATCGATTATTATCTGATACACAGTCTGGTTAAAAGCAGCTGGGAAAATGTCAGGGATCTTGGCGTAAGAGAATTCCTTGACAGAGCCAAAGCAGATGGTCGGATTGTTAATGCAGGTTTTTCCTATCATGGTACACCTGAAGATTTTGCACCGATGGTCGATGCATACGACTGGGACTTCTGCCAGATCCAGTATAATTTCCTGGATGAGAATATTCAGGCAGGAACTGAAGGTCTGGAATATGCAGCTTCAAAAGGTCTTGGTGTCATTATTATGGAACCTTTAAGAGGTGGGAATCTTGCAGACCCTGTTCCAGATGAGGTGATGGATATCTGGAACGAAGCAGAAGTTGAGCGCAGTCCTGTGGAATGGGCTTTGAGATGGGTCTGGAACCACCCTGAGGTAACTGTGGTATTGTCAGGAATGAGTGAGCCGGCTCATGTCGAGGAGAATCTCAGGATCGCAGACGAAGGTGTGGCGAATTCAATGACAGAAGAAGAGCTGGAGCTTGTTAGAAAAGTTGCAGAAAAGTACGGTGAACTGATGCCGATCGATTGTACAGGTTGCAGGTATTGTATGCCGTGTCCCGAAGGAGTGGATATCCCTGCATGTTTTGACACTTACAATAATCTATATATGTTTGGTGACGAGGACAGACTGAGGATGATGTATGCCGCAAAGCTTGGTGGTATTCTCAGGGGATCTGATACTAATTTTGCATCGCAGTGTGTACAGTGTGGCCAATGTCTGGATGCATGTCCTCAAAATATTCCGATACCTGAGATGCTTGAAAAGGTTGCACAGGAGTTTGAAGGGCCTGATCTGGAAGAAAGAATGGCTTTTGCAAAACAGTTGTTTTCGGATGAAAGGTGCTAAATAGCTCTCTTTATGAGAGCTTTTATTCTAATTTTGAGGATTTCTTATCATATGGGCTTTAATTTAGTGTTTTTGCACTCTTTTTTGATATCCTATATAGAAGCTTGAGTTTCCATAATTATCTCATCTTAATATCAATCTGACATTTTATCGACTCATTAAAAACCCAGGCAATTAAAATTTGAAAGACGAAAATGTTTTATCCTTTTCACTCAAATGTTAAAATGTAACAATTCGCCTCTGTAGGAATCCTGAAGAGATCATAATCGACGAGTTAAGCAAATATCGTACACCAATATAGATAGTTGTTAGTTCCGTCCCATGTGTATTTCAAAGATTTCTACAGAGACCTTTTTATAGCTCTTTATATTTAGCACGGCATAGTTTTTTGTTTATCAGTATTCCAAAATACCAGAGTCAAGGAATCGGCACTGTACTTATGAAGAAAACAATGTCATACCTGAAAGAGAACGTTCAGGCCTATTCATACATTTTTCTGATGTGTGTCAAAGATATGGAGCTTTTTTATGAAAAGTTCGGATTCTTCAGGAGACCTGTGGATGAGTATGGATGCGTGCAGGATGATGGTGGAGTTAAGATTGGAATAAGCCTGAAAATCTATTTAAGCATAATTTGCTAATTCTTTTATACAATAAATGCTATTTGAATATAAATTTTGAATCTGACTGGAATAGAATAGTTAAAAAGGGCTTATTGCCTGTTCTCATCTGGTGTAAATATGGAAATCGAAGATCTTGTACTCTCATGTCTTGCTATTGGTTTTATGGGAGGTTTTATCGTTTATGCAATGATGAATTCCCTTCCTTCCGGCATTCCTGTGGTTGAAACCGTGGCAATAGGTGGTCTGTGGGTGTATCTGTTCAATAATCCGAATTTTTTCTAGGTTACCCAGTAACGTTATCTTCTAATCCTTTTAATAAACTTCTAATGAATTTCATAATTTTGCAGATAAGAAAAGACCTTGAACAAAATGCCGATGAGGAAGCCAAAGCAAGCTCAAACCGCTTCTTCAAAGAGGATATCAAGGCCTACGGCATGAAAACCCCGGTTGCCAGAAAAATAGCAAAGAAATACTACAAGAAAATATCCAACAAAAGAAAACCAGATATATTTTCTCTATGCGAAGAACTCCTCAGTTCTGATTATATGGAGGAAGCCTTCATTGCATTCGAATGGTCGTACAAACTGAGAAAGCAATATGAACCAGAGGACTTTGCTATGTTTGAAAGATGGGTCGGGGATTATGTCAACAACTGGGCAAAGTGCGATACTCTCTGCAATCATACAATAGGTACATTCATCGACATGTATCCTCAGTATATTGATTCACTCAAGAAGTGGACAGCTTCTGAAAATCGCTGGCAAAGGCGTGCTGCTGCTGTAACACTCATTTTGGCTGCCCGCCGGGGAGATTTTTTAGATGATATTCTTGATATTGCTGATTTGCTGTTAACGGATAAGGATGACCTGGTGCAGAAAGGCTATGGGTGGATGCTCAAGGAAGCCAGCAAACAACATCAGCAGGAGATATTCGACTACGTAATGAAGAATAAGAAGGTAATGCCCCGGACTGCACTGAGATATGCCATTGAGAAAATGCCGAAAGATTTGAGAGTTAAGGCCATGGAAAAATGATAATCTGAAGTTATTATTGTTTTTCAGACCTCACTTGAAGGACACAGCTCATTAACAACACAGATTCCACACTTAGGTCTTCTTGCAATGCAAACATTTCTGCCGTGTAGTATCAAAGTCATGGAAAGATTCTCAAGGTCCTTCTTCTCAGCAAGTTCCATCAGATCGAGCTCTATCTTTCCTGGATCGTTGTTCTGAGTGAAACCAAGTTTCCGGGACAATCGGGTCACGTGTGTATCCACTGCAATTCCCTCGATGATACCATAACCTCTTGCAAGGACTATGTTAGCTGTTTTCCTGCCAACTCCTGGAAGTTTCAGAAGGTCTTCCATAGTGTCCGGGACCTTACCATCAAATTCTTTGAGTATGAGCTGTGCACTTCCTATGATATGTTTTGCTTTCTGATGATAAAATCCTGTGGTATAGATATCCTTTCCAAGCTCATTGAGGTCTGCATTGGCAAAGTCCTCAACAGTACTGTACTTCTTGAAAAGTACCTGTGTAACCTTATTGACCTGTTTATCAGTGCACTGGGCAGAGAGTATTGTCGCAACCAGCAGTTCCAGAGCATTATTAAAATGAAGCATTGGTTGTGCATCGGGATATTCTTCTCGAAGAAGACCGAATATCCTCTTGAAATTCTCTCTGTTATCAGGCATAGAAGGCTGCTTTATCATAATGATCTATTATTTCCTGGTACTTATTTCCTTTATGAACAACCCCATTATTTCTCCTCGAGCTAAAAATAATAATAAATATAATAAATCAAAAAGAAAATAACAGGATATATAAAAATAAAAAAAGATACGGGCTCAGAGTCCGTATTCTTCAATGTTCTTGTCAGCAATTGCCTGTATCTTTGCTATCTCTTCCTCACCGCCTTCCATGGTGAAAAGATGCTTGAAACGACGCTGCATCTTGAGATAGTCATTAACAGGATTTTTGTTCTTTCCAAGTTTTCTAACCTTGGTAACTTCACCATCCACCATTTCAAAGAGCGGCCAGAGACCGGTTCGGACTGCCATCTTGGCAACTTCAACTGTCTTGGAAGTGTCAAATCCCCAACCTGTCGTACATGGGGCATGACAGTGGATATAGGTAGGACCTTTTATCTCAGTTGCCTTCTTTACCTTTGATATCATATCTTTCGGATATCCCAGGGAAGTTGTGGCAACGTATGGTGAACCATGTGCAGCCATGATGGCCGGCATGTTCTTCTTAGGTCTTGGGTTTCCGAAAGATACCTTACCTGAAGGACTTGTTGTGGTTGATGCATTGTATGGCGTAGCACCACTTCTCTGCACACCGGTATTCATATAAGCTTCATTGTCGATACAAACATAAGTGAGGTCATGACCTCTCTCAAAAGCACCGGATATAGAACGCATACCTATGTCAAGTGTGGCACCGTCTCCTCCCATTACAACAACTTTTGTATCCCCACTCTTGCCGAGTGCTTTAAGAGCCGCCTCAACACCGGAACCTACAGCTCCTGCGTTCTCAAAAAGAGAGTGTATCCAGGGTACGTTCCATGATGTTTCCGGGAACGGAGTTGTCATAACTTCAAGGCAACCGGTCGGGGTAATAACTATACTGTCCTCTCCGGCACCCATGAGTGTGAACTTTGCAGCCATTGCGTCACAGCAACCTGCACATCCTCTGTGGCCGGAATCAAATAGATTTTTCATAGTAGTTCCTCCTTCAGGTCGGCAAACTGACTTTCGATCCTGATACCAGTTTTTATAACTTCTTCTGCATCATCGACGATCTTCTCTATGGTGTCGACTTTGATGTCACGTCCGCCATGTCCGATCATGTAACCAATAACAGGTACTCTTATGTCAGAATTGTAAAGTACGGACTTTGTTTCGGTACAGAGTGCACCTTCGTTCAGACCAAGTGATATATTCTTGTCAAGTGTCACAACGACCTTTGAATCCTTTATAACTTCCTTGATAGCTTCTGCAGGGAATGGTCTGAATGCTCTGACCTTCAGAAGACCGACTTTTACATTCCTGTCCCTGAGTTTATCAATGAGGTCCTTAATGGTTCCGACAATGGATCCCATTGCCATGATGATGATGTCTGCGTCATCTGTCCGATACTCATCAATAAGTCCTCCGTAGTATCTTCCGTATATGTCGTAGAATTCATTTGCTACATCCTCTATTTTCTTAAGGGCTTTCTGCATTGCCTGTTCCTGCAGGTATCTGAACTCTGCATAGTAATTAGGATCTGCAAATGCACCAAAGCTCAATGGGTTTTTCGGATCAAGTATTCTCTCCGGTTCGTATGCTGGCAGGAATTCATCTGTAAGATCCTGTTCCAGAAGCACTACAGGTTCGTATACATGTGAAAGTATAAAACCGTCCATACAGGTCATTGCAGGCATGAGTACATCTTTGTCCTCTGATATCTTGTATGCCTGTGCGGTCATATCGGAGACCTCTTGGATGTTCTCTGCATAGAGCTGTATCCATCCCGTATCTCTCTGGGATATGGAATCCTGCTGATCGTTCCATATGCTGATAGGTGCGCTGACGGCCCTGTTCACAATGGTCATAACAACTGGTAATCTCATACCGGATACATTGAAAAGTACCTCGTGCATGAGCTCAAGACCCTGTGACGTAGTTGCTGAGTAACATCTTGCTCCTGCAGCTGAAGATCCTACAAGTGCGGAAAGTGCTGAGAACTCGGATTCCACATTTATATATTCACAGTTTTGTATCTCGCCGTCTGCCATGAATTGCGATAGGTCTTCGACAATATGTGTCTGTGGTGTGATTGGGTAGGCTGAGATCACATTCGGTCTGCAGGTCTTAACAGCATGCGCAACTGCATATGATCCTTCAACAACGACCATTCTTTCCTTATCGATCTTGTTCACAGGTGCCATTTATTTTTCCTCCAGAACCATTTCTATTGCAGTAACAGGACATTCGTTTGCACAGATTCCGCATCCTTTGCAGTAATCGTAGTCAAATTCAAAGTATCCGTCGTCCCTTGGGTTAACTGCCATGTCAGGGCACAGCAATTCACATAACTTACACTTGATGCACTTATCATAATCATAAACCGGTTTGAAAGTTCTCCATCCACCGGTCTTATTGACTCTGGTTGTTCCTGGTTCACAGGTTCCTCCCGGAAGAATCTTCATTTCTTAGCCTCCTTCATCATGTTGTATGCTTCCTGGATAGCTTCAGCGTTCCTTTCACCGACCTTTCCGGGGAACCTTTCCTTTACGGCTTCCTTGATGGATTCAGGTTGTATCTCGTCTGTAGCACCTGCAAAAGCACCCAGAAGTATTGTGTTAACGATAGGTCTTCCGATAATGTCCAGTGCGATCTTTGTAGCATTAACTGTCATTATCTTTGCCTTGGTATCAATGTCGAACTTGTCAGCATCGAAATCACTGTTGATTATAAGCATTCCGTCATCCTTGAGTCCGCTTGCGACATCAACTACCTCAAGGAGCGTAGGATCCTGCACTATAACATAATCAGGTTCGTAGATCTGGCTTCTGAGTCTGATGGGTTCATCATTGATCCTTGTGAATGCCTGGACCGGTGCCCCCCTCCTTTCCACTCCGAATGCAGGGAATGCCTGACTGAATTTCCCGTCTGCAAAAGCAGCTACAGCCAGGAGTTCAGCGGCTGTGACAGATCCCTGACCGCCTCGACCGTGTATTCGTATCTCTTTCATATAGAATTCTCCATAAACCATTGTAATAATAAATATAACAATTCATTCAGATGTTCAAACGTTTTTATCGGGCAACATGGCACTTACATAGTGTCGAAGATGATACTGAAAAAGCATCATTATTTTCGTTAACTGACGTTAAATGCAATGTTTAATTGTGTAGAATCGATTAATTACTATTTAGTCTTTCGGTAATTTACACCGTTAAATCATTATACTTTAAGAAATTACAAATGTTATCACACTGGCAAGCTACAATAAATTGATCTTATTCGGAATGAGTACGCATATTATGAAAGTTTTGAAATATGTCCTCGATATTCTCTGCATCTGCAATATTTCTCCTTATGTGTCTGCCATTCCTCATACCCCGGGTGAACCATTGTGCCTGTGCTTTTATATTAACCGTATGCATCAGTCCGTATTCTTCCAGAAGATCAAAGTATTCCCTAAGATCTGAGATCCTTTGCATAAATTCATTGTGTTCCAGCATTTCTCCTGTCTCAAGATTGTGAGATATTCTCCTGAAAAGAAAGGGATTGCCCATGGCAGCTCTTCCTATCATTATACCGTCACATTCCGTATGATCGAGTATACTCTGTGCCGATATCTCATCAATGATATCCCCGTTAGCAATAACAGGTATGCTGAGTTCCTGTTTTATCTTTTTTACATATTCGTGGTTTGCCTTTCCCGAATATTGTTGCTGCCTTGTCCTTCCATGCACAGTTATTGCAGAGGCTCCCGCACTTTCTATCAGATGTGCTATCTCAAGAGTTTTTTCCATACTTTTAAGTATGCGTATCTTTGCAGTAACAGGGGTATTGATTTCATCAGACAGTTTCTTTACTATATCATGCATAAGCCTGGGTGCTCTCAGAAGTGCGGCTCCACAACCATCTTTTGTCAGAAGCCTTGCGGGACAACCAAAGTTGATGTCAATTATCTCAGGTCGGTATATATCTTCTATTCTGAGAGCTGCCCTTGTCATCACTTCAGGAGAATTTCCAAAAATCTGAATCCCAAGTGGTCTTTCATCCTCACAGCTCATTCCGCGACCAATGGTTTTCTCGTTTTCATAAATTACAGCATCAGCACTTATCATTTCCGAAAAGGTAAGAGAAGCCCCATATTTCCTGCACATGAGGCGAAAGGGAAGATTAGTCACATTGGACATGGGAGCAAGCAGGATATTTCCGGGAATATTCAGGTCTGCGATCTTCATGGGAATTGTTCTATCGAAGGGTATACTAATATATAAGTAGAATGTATGGAAGACCTATTGAAATGGCTGACACTTATCCTTAAACTTTAATAATCAGACTAAAATCAGACAGGTTTATCCATGACTAAGATCTTAGCTTTTGTCGGAATGCCGGCCTCGGGCAAATCAGAGGCAGCATCGGTTCTGCGCCGAAAAGGTATCACCGTTATCAATATGGGAGACATTATCAGGGAAGAGGTTGTTCGCAGGGGACTGGAACCAAGCGATGTCAATACTGGTGGTGTAGGTACCGAACTACGTGAGAAAGAAGGAAGGGATGCCGTTGCAAAGAGATGTGTCCCCAGGATCAAAGATGCAAGTGAGGATTTCATAGGCATTGATGGTGTACGCAGCGTTCCTGAGGTCGAATGCTTTAAAGAGGCATTCGGAGATGATTTTACTCTTGTGTCCGTAGATTCCCCTCTTGATGTCAGGTTCGAACGTGTTCTTGCCCGCAAGAGAAGCGATGATATGAAGGATATCAGCGAACTTAAGGTCAGGGATGAACGTGAACTTAGCTGGGGTATGGGTGAAGCCATGGAAGTTTCTGATATTGTCATTGAGAACAATGGAACCCTGAAAGAGTTCAGGGGAAAGATAAGCTCACTTGTAGAATAAGACTGATGGTGGATTACAGTTATATTGTAAGGATAGATACCTATGATAAAAGTTACAGTTTCAGCAATTGTAAACCCTACCGAGAGCAGGGAAAAAGTCTATTCTGCACTGAAGCAGCTTTTTCCTGAAATAGATTTTAATTACGAAGCTATATCCCGGTACAGTGGGGAGTTCTTCGGTGAAGGTGATATCTATTCTCTTAAAATTATTCACTACTATATAAGGGAGGAAGAGATAATTGACACTTCCCGGACGATGCTTGAGAGGGGACTTTCTGAGGACGACCTGTCAACTTCTTTCATCATCAGTAAACAGGCGGCAACTGTAGGTCATCTGAGCTATCCCGGTCAGGAAGAAACTCTGGGTTCCATAAACATCACTGTCAAAGCCGACACCAGGGATCGACTTGAAATATTTTTTGACTGGCTGACACCTCCTACTCAAAATGGTATTCCTGATTTTGAAATGGATATTGGGGATGTTTAAAAATGAATGTCAATAATTTAAGTTTCTCATCGCGCGCGGTTATTGATGATCCTTTTGAGTGGGCTTACGGTATTGAGGATCTGGGATATTCTGGCTGGGAGATAGTGCAGGAGGGGTCCCAGTGTCTTACAGAAGAGAACCTGTCAAATGTGGGTGACATCAAGGAGACAACGAACCTGAAACTCAGTATCCACCTTCCGTTCTCAGATATGAATATTGCCGGACTGAATCCCGGAGTACACGGAGAGGTCATGAGACAGATGCGGTATTATCTGGATATGGCATCGGATCTTGTGGAAGTAGCGGTATTGCATCCCGGTTACCTGTCCCCCTACAGTTCCAAGAT
>JAASSR010000154.1 GCA_021767785.1 Methanolobus sp. | reverse complement strand
AGTTCGTAATGTATATACTCTATATATAGGTACCATCTGTAAGGTACTTACTTGTAATCCAGGTTTACTTTTTTATTCTGAATAATCTGTCATTTTTGCGAACAGTATCTTTTACAGCCAGGCCAATTTCATTGCCTTTTTCAATATTGTTGACACTTTCACCTTCATGTATAATGGATCTGACATCCTGTTCTAGACAAGTTGTATTTCCCTCGATAATTATCCTGTCTCCGATGTTAAGTCCCTGTTCAAGTAATTTGACAGCAGCAGCAGATCTTTTGGAATAATAGTTTGTCACTATTCCCACTGCTTCTCTTTTTACTGGTGATGCATTCATATCAAAATTAAATGCAAGACTGTCAGGTCCAGGATGTCCGAAATAGAATCCTGTTGAAAAGCCTCTGTTGTATTCCATAGCCATTTTTTCTTTTAATGACAGGACTTTACTTCTTTCATATAAACCGGCATTAAAAAGATCAAGTGCTTCACGATAACATTCTGATACAGTGGCAGTATATCCGGTATTTCTCAATCTTCCTTCTACTTTGAATGCGTCGACACCAGCTTTCACAAGTTCGGGTATATATTCTATCATGCAAAGGTCTTTTGCACTCATTAGGTACTTGCCTTCAACGTCCACTATTGCTCCATTATCCGAATGCAGTGACCATTCCCATCGACATGGCTGACTACATTCTCCACAATTGCCTGATTTTCCCAGTAGATATGCTGATAGGTAACATCTGCCGGAAATGGCCTGGCATACTGCGCCATGTACAAAAACCTCAAGCTCTATCTCAGTATCTTCTTTTATTTGCTTTATATGCTCAAGATCGAGTTCTCTTGCAAGTACGACCCTGCTTGCTCCAAGTGATCTGTAAAACTCTGCAGTAATCTGGTTTGATACGTTTGCCTGGGTCGATACATGTATTCTTAGATCTTTTTCGGCAGCTTTTACTATAGTAGCGGGATCCCATGCGATAACAGCATCAATATCTGCCGACACGGCATATTCCAGAACATGATCCAGCTCTTGCAGATCATCCGGGTATATAACTGAGTTAACTGCGAGATATCCTTTCAGACCGTTATTATGTATCTCTTCCGTGAAATCGGCAAGTTTCTCTGCTGTGATATCCTGTGCTCTGGATCTGAGGCTTAATCTGTCAAGTGAGAAATAAACCGCGTCTGCGTATTTTCCACATGCTTTCAGGGCTGCATTATTCTTAACACCCATCACAAGTTCCGGTATTTTGTTCCTGGATTTATCAGGGGCCATTGGAATATGGATTAGGATTAAGGTTTAAATCACTTGTGTTGAAAAACAAGTTAAATTGTTCAAGAAACAACTTTTCTTCGATGCCGGGAATATTTATATATGATTGAACACTATATTGCAGTATCAAGTATCATTAGCCCCTCCTAATAATAAAAGGTACTAATAACTCATTAATCCATAACATTGTTATGGACTATTTGTAAAATCATGTTCTTAAAACGAAAGAGGTAAGAAGAAAATGGCTCCGATCATGCCGCTTGTAATGATGCCGGAAGGTAAGGACAGTAAAATTATTTCTATCAATGCAGGTAATTCACTGCTTAATCGCCTCAGGTCCATGGGATTTATAGAGAACACTCTTCTTAAAGTAAAAAAAGGTGTAAATGGTTCTCTTATAGTCTCCATAAATGGATGTGATTATGCACTTGGTATGGGTATGGCCTCAAAGATCATGGTACAGGAATATACTGCATGATTTGTTCCTTTTGTTTGGTGATTTAAAACTATTTAATAAAAAAAGGAATGAAGCTCATTGAGCTTCAATGTTTTCGTTTCTTCAGATCATTCTTCTTTTCTATGGAAGATGAATGCCAGTCCGATTATTGCAGCTACAGGGAGTGCAATAGTCGGGAACTCAGGAACTTCGGCATTTTCAGGACAGTCATATCCATATTTGTAAATAGTAACGTGGCCGTTGTGAGCATAATCTCCGTTCAGGTTTTTAATCTTAATATCATGTACGGTGTTATCCAGGCCGGCGATCTCCAATGATCTTATTTTCTGTGCACCAATTGGTTGCGCGGTCGGAATATCAGCCCATGTGTCTCCTTCCCATACCTTTGTTCCGTCCACATAAACTCCTGCATAACCATCGTTGCTGTCACTGGCAAATATTATGCAGAAACATTCGGTCGGATATTCTGTTTCTATAAGCATGTGACCGTTTTCACTTATAACAGCAAGCCTTCCGTCGGCATCGGTCCAGGTGCTACCTACAACTGTACTGGTAAAATAGGATTCAAAACCGCTTGTTATACTGTTATGATTACCGTAGGTCCATATATCAAGATCGCATTCTTCTTCTTCTTCTGCCAAGTCTACAGAAACTGCAGCAGAAGCTGTTCCTATTATCATCGATGCCACGACCAGCATCAAAGATATTTTTTTCAGATTAACGTATTTCATATCATACCACCAAGTTTGATAAGTTTTTTTGATGCTGTCTGCTCTTTTGTTCAATGTATATGAACTTTTCTGAAAAATAGTCAATGTTGTAATT
>JAASSR010000153.1 GCA_021767785.1 Methanolobus sp. | reverse complement strand
TAATGAGGCGTTCTTCTCTTTTCATTGATCCTGGAAAGAGCTTCAGGCAGATAACCCATCCTTCCAAGGGCAAAAGCAACTCTGGAAGAGGAATAAACAGTAGCATTCATGGCACTTATCGTGGAAACAAAACCACCTGCAATGATCAGAATTGAACCGAATGCCATTATCTGATCCGCAACCCGTATCATACTGAATTCACCAAGCTCTCCAAGATATATCCAGCTTGGTCCGTCTACCTGAATGGCACCTATCAAAGCAAAAGCCACCATTATATAGACAATAACAGCGATCCACAGTGAAAGCAATACAGCCCTGGGTATATTCTTCTCCGGACTTTTGACTTCCTCCCCGCTCTGAGCGATTATCTCGTATCCTTCAAATGCTATGAAAGTAAGTCCCATTGCAACGAGAAGACCACCAAAGCCATTAGGCAGGAACGAAGGGTCTGCAAGAAAAGCAGCAGACCAGTCTGGCGTCAGAAATGTTCTGTAAATACCAAAACCAGCAAAAACTACAAGAATAGCAACTTTGAAGCAACTTTGAACAGAGTAACAAGACCGCCGATCCTTCCGCTTTCCTTTGCACCAAGATAATTAAGATAAGCCATGAGAGTAACAATACCAAATGCAGAGATGGTCATCAAAGATGCTTGTGAAATTTCCTCATATCCTAAAAAGTGAATTACAAATTCGGAGAAGAATGCACCGAAAGTAACTGCATAAAGTGAACATGCTATTGTATGAGCTGCCCAGTCAACCCAGCCTGCAAGAAATCCAAAATGGTTCCCGATACCTTCCCTTACCCATAAATAACTCCCACCTGCTTCCGGTATTGCAGAACCAAGCTCTGCATAGGCAAGTCCGGTGAAAGTCGCAACTATTCCATTCAAAAGGAAAGCAAGAAGAACAGCAGGGCCTGCGATCCCGGTAGCTATGCCGGTAAGGGCAAATATACCAGCACCTATCATCCCGGCAATACCTATCATAGTAATGTCGAAAAGTGTTAAGTCCCTGCTGAGACTTACCCGGATATTATTGTTATCTTTGTTGTTGTCTGGCATTTTTAGTTACAAAAACAGCCTCATAGATAATATTTTCTATATAATTTATAATCTTTCAGAATACAAAATACCTGATCGTCATATCGAATTGGCCTCATAATCATTACAATTAGCATATTTTCGCAACCGGTTACGTATATATAGTGTCATAAAGAAGTAAAATTTACCTGATATCATTCAAACAAGTGATCTGAGTTAAAAATACAAGTTGCAGATAATTTGAAAAATACAGACAATATTTCAAAACAAATTACTGTGATGAGTGAGGTCAGGCTTTAAACAGAGTATGAGCGGATCGGGGGTCCACTAATTCGGAGAAGTAGCTTTGCTTTTGTACCCAGAACACTAGCACTATTAGTGCTCATATTGATGTTATTTACATGCAATGGTGCCTCTACAGAAGAATCTGTATTTACACCTTTAAATTCAAATTATGAAATAAAGCAAGATGTCATTTTGCCAGTACCATATTATGATCAGGGCAATACGAACTGGTGCCTTTACTATTGTCTTTCAATGATACTGAACTACAACAATCAGAATGTGGAAGCATGGGAAATAGCAAAATATTTCAACTCAGGCTATTATGATACTTTCGAGCAACAGTACAATCCCTTTGATACATCACTGAAAGAGTATGTGAAAAAAACCAGTTCTCTGGAGATAAAAAAAAGAGTATGGGGATATAATCTGGGTCATTTTGATGTTGATACTTTCAATGATCTGATAGTAACTAATCTGGAAAAAGGGCAACCAGTGCTTATGGCTTTTCAGTATGAAGTCACAGAAGGCGAAAAGAAAGGACACGCAATTGTTGCGGTTGGATTTGATAAAGAGCACATCTATATTTCAGACCCCAGCGGAGCAATAAGCAGAGATCTTTTCGGAATTAAAGAAAATACTATTGCAGTACCTGTTAAATGGTCCGTTTTTAATGAAAAGCTGACAAGTAACATAGCCCCTTCTAACATGGCTTACACAATTGAGATAATTGAAAAAGAACCGGAGATTAGTCCTGAAGGTTCTATATTCTTGACAGATTGTAGTGATAACAACCTCAGTGGCCTTATATTTACAAGCAGAAATAATTTTTATGACGTTGGCATATTACGTTTTGACGGGATGAGCGATAATGGATATTCAATAGTAAGAAAAGGAAACATCAGCAATGAAAGAGAGATATCATCACGGGATTGTATGTCTGTCTATTTTACCATCTCGAATCCCACATCAACACAAAAAGAATACACTGTAAGAAGTTATGTTATAAGTACAGAAACAGAAAAAATAATTGAGAACTTCTTTTTTGAAACAGATGTCTGTGTACACCCTTACAGTACCGCATCAAAAGGAATCAACTATGAAAACCAGCTGGAATCTCTTACTTCTGGTAGTTACAGAATTGTTTTGACACTTCTGGACACGGAACATAATATAGCAGATTCCATAGCTTTTGATCTCAATGTTTCATGAATAAGAACTAAAATAAGAATAATAAATATCATGATTGGTGCGGGAGGTGCGATTCGAAC
>JAASSR010000014.1 GCA_021767785.1 Methanolobus sp. | reverse complement strand
TTGTAAAGCTTCATGTTCACTCTGAGATAAACTGCATCAGGGCAGAGTCTGTAAGCTTTCGATATTGGCATCGCGGAATGTATTCCATATTCTCTTGCTTCGTATGAACATGTACTCACAACACCTCTACCGTTTCCTTCTTTAGGATCAGATCCCACTACCACCGGCAAACCTTCAAGTTCAGGTCTTTCTCTTACTTCTACGGAGGAGTAGAAACTGTCCATGTCCAGGTGCAGTGTTATTCTTTCTCTTGCTGAGCTTTCCATTCAGAACCAATGTATATTTATGTCTTTAATTAAATTATTCGGAGTTCGTTCTAACTTGTATGCAGGCAATTTCACCTTAACGGAATCCTGATATAATATCACATACCTTGAACAAATTATATTTTACAGCGGTGTCTGAAATGTATGAGTATATAGCAATGTTGGCTTACGTAGTAGTTCTTTTTTTAACACTTCGTGATATTCGTATCTACAAGAGAACCCGCATTGATTCTTATCGTAAAGGTGCCATTAAAGGCATTTTTTCTTCAGCACTTGTGATGCTTGGTATAGTATTTTCTTTTCATAACCCAAACCTGGGATTACTTATTGTGCTCATTGCTCTTTTCTTCAATCAGAAAGGCCCAAGAGAGCGTGTTTTCAAAGATGCGAAAGCAATTGATCGTCTTCTGGGAAAAACTGATGTATGATAAGGTCTCAGATGCTGTTCTGCTAATCCAAAAGGTATAAATGCAAGGGTATTTATTATAATCCCGATACAATTTACTATTATAGAGTTTCATCTTATAATGGAGAATTATTATGGGAAATATCAGACAAACCAATATCAAGAGAATTGCAATTCGCTTAACCGAAAATCACGGTAACGTATTTACAACAGACTTCGATACAAACAAGCATCTTGTAACAAAGCACACAACCATCGAAAGTAAGGTTATAAGGAACCGTGTAGCAGGTTACGTGACAAGAAAGATGACACATAAGCCACTAGAGTAAGAGTTTCTTGGAGAGGGGATATCCTATGTTCGAAGGAGTTTTACCTGCTCTTGTAACGCCATTCACACACGAAAACACCATTGATACTGAAAGTTTCAAAAACATCATAAACTATGTAGAAGAAGGTGGTGTTTCCGGAGTTGTTGTCTGTGGCACTACCGGTGAGTCCGCTACTCTGTCAACTGCAGAGCACAAAGAACTGATTAATCTCTGTATTGATTCTGCGAAGGTTCCTGTGATAGCCGGTACCGGTTCTAATAACACTGTTGAAGCAGTAGAACTCACCCAACACGCAGCGGATTCGGGTTCAGATGGTGCTCTTATTATATCTCCTTATTATACAAAGCCCAACAATGCAGGGCTGATCGCTCATTTTAAGAAAATAGCAGAATCTGCGGATATACCCATTGTGCTTTACAATGTACCTTCCCGCACAGGTCAGGACATGCCTCTGGAAGTCATTGTTGAACTTTCAAAGGTCGATAATATCGTAGCCGTCAAAGATGCAAGTGGTGATCTTGGGAAGATCTCTCAGATAATCGAATATACCGTTGATGAGGATTTTGAGGTTCTCTCAGGTGAAGACGGTCTGACCTTCCCGACTCTTGCTCTGGGTGGCTCGGGCGTTATATCCGTGGTTGCCAACATTGTCCCGGAACTCATGGTAAAGCTTGTGGATTCTGTGAATGCAGGAGACATCGAGGCTGCAAGAAAGGCTCACTTTGAAATGGCACCTCTCATGCGTGCTTTGTTCACAGAGACCAATCCGATCCCTGTAAAGCGTGCTGTGGAACTCATAGGTCTTTCAAGTGGAAGTGTAAGACTGCCTCTTGCACCGCTTAGTGAGGAGAATAGTGTCACACTTGAGAACGCTCTGCGCAAACTGGGGTGTATTGCATGATTAATGTAGGAGTTACAGGTGCATCCGGAAGGATGGGCAGATTGATCATTGACAACATCATCAGATCTGAAGATGTCTGTCTTGTATCTGCTTTTGACCTCACGAACATCGGAATGGATGCAGGGGAAGTTGCTCAGGTCGGTAATCTGGATGTAATGATATCCGATGTAAGCGATATGGAATCAGTTCTGAAGGAGAGTGCTACACAGGTACTTATCGATTTTACCATCGCGGATGCCACCGCAGCAAATGCTCCAAGGGCCGCATCCTGTGGTGTGGGTCTTGTCATAGGCACCACCGGTCTGTCCCCGGAACAGAAAAGAACAATTGAAGAATCTATAATAAGTAATAACGTGCCAGCCATAATCTCACCCAATTATTCAATAGGTGTGAACGTCTTTTTCAAGATTCTGAGTGAAGCTGCAAAGTATCTTGATGAGGCTGATGTTGAAGTTATAGAGGCTCATCATAAACACAAGAAAGATTCTCCGAGTGGTACTGCCCTTAGGGCTGCTGATGTTATCAGTGAGGTAATGGGTGGCAAGGAATATGTTTATGGTCGTGAAGGTCTTTCACCACGTGGAAAAGAAATAGGTATACATGCTGTCCGCGGTGGTGACATTGCCGGTGATCACACAGTTCTGTTTGCTCTTGAAGGTGAAAGGATAGAGATCAAACACCAGGCTCATTCCAGACAGGCTTTCGCAGGCGGGGCAGTAAAGGCCGCTGCATGGATCGGAAATGCAGAACCGGGTCTTTATACCATGCAGGATATACTTGGCATTTGATGTTGACTTTTTTTGAACACAATTTGTTCATTTGTAGGTCATTTATCAGAATTTGTGTTCATATATCAGCATGATAAATCGTTAACAATGGCCATTCATATTATATATTTGTAAATATATAATATTTTATTGTAGCATTTGTGTTCTTGGTGCCATTTGTTACTACCTCCAAATGTTTCTTCCTTTTTTTTCTTTTTTAATGTGCTTAGAGAAGGTTCTTGTCAATATCTTCCGAGATTACCCTCCCACAGTAATAACATCTGAGTTTAAGGTTGATGTTTTCGGTATCAACAGCGAATTTAGAAGATATAGGTTCGTTGCTGTTGGATATACAGTTCGGATTTATACACCTGACAATACCTTCTACAAAGGAAGGGATATGAACTCTGTTCTTGCGGGTAACGTTAAAGTTACGAATGATATTTATGGTTGCGTTGGGTGCGATAAGTGCTATGCGATCTACTTCTTCTACCTTTAACTCACGGTTTTCCACCTTGACCACATCTTTTTTTCCGTATTTTCCTTGTGAATTGATAAGCACACTCACAACCCCCTGCGAAGAGTCTGGAAGTCCCAGTATCTTAAGTACACTCAGGGCTTTACCTGCTGTTATGTGGTCTATAACGGTTCCGTTTTCGATCCTGCGTACCCGGAGCTCTTTTTCCACATCATTCATTCTATTGCCCCCATCACCATTCCCAGTAAAGCCATGCGAACGGGCACCCCATAGAATGCCTGCTTAAAATAACATGCATGTGAAGTTTGATCGATAGTAGTGTCTATTTCATTGACCCTTGGAAGCGGATGCATGATCTTAAGTTCCTTTTTCACGTTTTTCAGTGAATCGGTTGTTATTTTCAGTTTGTTGGCAACTTTGTGATATTCGGCAGGATCAGGGAATCTTTCCTTTTGTATGCGTGTCATGTAAAGCACATCGACATCTTTAATGGCATCATCAATATATTCGACTTCGTTGATCTTTGCTCCCCTGGTAACGATATCACTCACGATCTCTTCAGGCATACTCAGTTCTCTTGGAGATATGAGTGTTATCTGTGCACCATATAGTGACAGTGCGTAACATAGTGAATGTACTGTTCTTCCATATTTGAGGTCCCCGGCAAGAGCTATCTTCAGATCTTCAAGATGGCTTTCTCGCTTTATCGTGTAAAGATCGAGCAAGGTCTGTGTGGGATGATGACCTGCTCCGTCTCCTGCATTTAGTATTGGAACACTTGAAAATTCTGATGCAAGGTGCGCAGCTCCTTCTTTAGGATGGCGTAACACGATTGCATCTGCATAACCGTTCACAACTCTGATGGTGTCTGCCAGCGTCTCACCTTTTGCTATGGAGCTTGCATCCACCGATCCCAGGCTTAAAATATCTCCTCCAAGTCTGAACATTGCCGTTTCAAAGGACATCCTTGTCCTTGTGCTTGGTTCAAAAAAGAGGACTGCAAGGATCTTTCCTGAGAGCAGGTCAGATTTCTGTTTCCCGAGTGCAATGGGCTCCATCTTTTCAGCAGTGGTGAGAATGTGATCGATCATCTCTCTGGAGAAGTCATTCATAGAAATGATAGGTTGGTCCGTGAATTTCATCGACTAATAAAGGCATTGCATTGAATATAATATTTGCCTGATAAAGAGCATAGAGATTCAATGTTCTCTTTTCTTCATATTCTCAACAAGTTTGTCCCATTCATGGGTATTCACATCTTCACATATATGACGATTTTTAAAGACTGCTTTTCTTTTTGATGCGATTGTGAGCTTTTTCAGGTCCATTATTGCCCTTCTTATACCTGCGGCAATATCAAAAAGTTCCCGGGCTTTTTCATAGCTCAGATGTTCGTGTTCAAGGCGTTCTTCATATTCACGTTCTTTATTGCACAGAACTTCAAGAAAACTATCTATATTTTTAAGGTCATCCTCTTCAAGTTCCTGCTTGTTAACAATCTCCCAGACGATTTCATGAAGATGGACCTCTTTTCCTTCAATGGAAACTTTATGTGGGATCTGCTCCCCAACCCAGAAAAGACTTTTGTGAAGACTGTTCAGCAGTTTCTGTCTTTCCTTTTCCGATATTTCCTGATTTTCACTCATTTTGACTTCCGGTCATTTAAGATGCAATTCTATATCCAACTTTAACGTGATTAAATTTATAGGTTTTCAAGTATTTTAGTAGTGTAAGTATGTCCAAAGGAGACCATATCAAACCGATCATCCAGGTAGCTCTGGACCTTTTAGAAGCGGACAGAGCAATACAGATAGCAGAAGAATCCATAGAAGGTGGCGCAGACTGGCTTGAAGCCGGTACGCCTCTTATAAAAAGCGAGGGCATGGATGTAATCCGCAAACTGAGAGAGAATTTTCCAGACAGGACCATCGTTGCCGATATGAAAATAACCGATACAGGTGCAATGGAAGTTGAGATGGGTGCCAAGGCAGGTGCAGATATCATTGTTGTTCTGGCAAATGCAGATAATTCCACTATTCTTGAATCCATACGTGCTGCCAGAAAATATGGTGCAAGGATCATGGCGGATCTGATATCTGCAAATGATCCCGTTTCCCGCAGCATAGAGCTGGAAAAACTGGGTGTCGATTATATCAATGTACATGCCGGAATCGACCAGCAGATGGAAGGTCAGGACTCACTTGCTATCATGAAGGAAGTTATACAGAAGGTCAGTGTGCCTGTCGCCATAGCTGGCGGACTCAATGCTTCCTCATGTTCTGAAGCCGTTGCTTCAGGTGCTGATATTGTGATAGTAGGAGGAAATATTGTTCGCTCATCTGATGTAACGGCATCTGCAAAAGCCATCAGACAAAGTGTGGATTCTCTTTCATCCGATCCCGTAGCCAAAAGATCACATGATGAAGAGATACGTGGGATACTTGAAAGTGTTTCAACTCCTAATATTTCAGATGCAATGCACCGTAAAGGAGCCATGCAGGATATTTTTCCTATGTTGCCAGGAAAAAAGATGATAGGCAAAGCGGTCACAGTCCAGACCTTCAAAGGCGACTGGGCTAAAGCCGTTGAAGCTATTGATGAGGCAAAAGAGGGTGACGTGCTTGTTATTTATAATGGAAGCAGGCATGTGGCACCCTGGGGAGGTCTTGCAACCCTGAGCTGCCTTAGTAAAGGTCTTGCCGGAGTTGTTGTAGATGGTGCCGTGAGAGATATAGATGAAGTACGCAAGATAGGTCTGCCCGTATTTGCAACCTGTCACGTACCCAATGCAGGTGAACCAAAAGGATTCGGTGAGATAAATTCCGAAATAGTCTGCGGCAACCAGACAGTGAATCCTGGTGATTATATTGTGGGTGATGATAATGGTGTTGTTGTTATCCCTAAGGAACGCGCCTATGAAATAGCAAGACGTGCAAAAGAGGTCGAAAAGACCGAACAGCGTCTCTTTGAGGAGATCCGCAGAGGTTCAACTCTTTCAGAGGTAATGAAACTTAAGAAATGGGAGAAACACTGACATGATAGAAATACTCAAAGTGCTTGCATGCATGCCTTTTCTATTATATGCATGTTATGCTGATATCAGAACCAGGCGGGTGGCAAATGAGGTCTGGGTAATGATGTTCGGCGTTGGATTCATTTTTATTATGCATGATCTGATCATATACGGTCTTCCCTATCTTGTACGCAATATTCTGTCTTTTCTGTTCATATTTGCTTTTGTATACATACTTTTTCAGTTCGGTGCTTTCGGCGGTGCGGACGCAAAGGTTCTGATGGTGATCTCATTGATCATACCTACTTTCCCTGCAATCGAACTTGCCTCTGAGCAATTTCCTGTCAACGGAGTGCCACCTATCAACCTGTTCGCTTTCAGTGTTTTTGGTAACTCAGTTATACTCACCGTGATAGTTCCAATAGGCCTTTTCCTGTACAATCTGATTAAAAATCCTTATGAATCCCTGAAACGTCCATTATATATGTTCATCGGCTACATCATGCCTGTTTCAAAACTGGAAAAAGGACATTTCCGCATGATCGATTCCTATGAAAAGACAAAAGATGGTGTTAAATTCCGGTTCACAAGGTCAGGTACCGAACTTTCATCAGAGGTTATTTCTGAACTTAAAAGGTACAGGAAAGAGGGTAAGATCAAAGACGGAGTCTGGATAACTCCAGGACTCCCATTCATGATCCCGATAACTGCGGGTTTTATCACAGCTGTTGTATTCGGAGACCTGATATTCTATCTCACAATGCAATTCATGATGATGTGAATTGCTTTTCTTTTCATTAAGTTTTAATATTTCGTACTTCTAATTATCAAATGGAGATGGGTTATATTATGGATGAACAAGGTTCCCGGAATAACAAGCAGAAAAAAGATGATGAAAAGAAAGCAAAAGTAAATCCGGTGCATCCGGGGGATACAAGAGGTCACAGCAGAAGGCATTTACTTGACACATGTGAATGATCCAGAGATCATTAAAAATCATACTATTCATTTTTAATTATTGAGTAATACACATTCTTTATCTCTTCATCAGAATAAACTCCGCCCAGTTTAGTTCTTACCATATCGATAATTTCATCCTCCATGGAGTCCAGTGCATTGATCACGAGTTCTTTTTTGAGTTCAGGTTTTGGAACAGGTGGTGTATTTGTCCTTCTTGTCCCAGTTATACTTTCTTTTATTCCCGACCCGACAGTTCTATCCTCTTTATCCTCATACTGTCCTTTCTTTGTTTCTTCGCAGTATTTCGCTATTTCCCTGAGGAAGATGTCTCCGTATTTTTGAAGTTTGTACTCTCCGACACCGGTGATTTTTAACATTTCTTCCCTGTTCTGCGGTTTTCTGGCAGCCATCTGGCGGAGACTTGTGTCGGCAAAAACAATATATGGTGGGACATCCTGCATCTGCGCCATGGATATACGTAATTCTTTCAGCCGATCGAAAAGAACCCTGTCAGGGTCATCACTTATCTTTCGATGAATCACAGGCGAAGGATGCTCATAATTATCTGTTACTTCATCAGATAAAGTCGAAACACGCTCATAATCTTCCTGAGATTCTTCTTCGACCATACGTGTGAAGGTGACAATTCTTTTGCCACCAAGTACCTCATCACTCTTACGTGTCAGTTTTAGCAGTGGATAGCGTGCCCCTTCTACTTTGATAATGTCCTGTCTCACCATTTCCCTTGCTATGTCCTGCCATTCTTTTTTGGCATGCATATCACCCTGTCCGTAATTTTTGAGGAGATGATGCTTTCTGGATGTGATTTTCTTTGCGCGGCTTCCTGTAAGCACATCGATAACATGATTCATTCCATATCTTTGACCAAGCTCTTTGATACAGTTTATAAGAAGCTTTGCATCATCAGTTCCGTCAACTTCTATACGAGGTTGCAAACAAACATCACATTTTCCGCAGTTATCTTCTGAAGTCTGTTCGCCGAAATATCCCAATAATGTTTTCCTGCGGCAGACATTATTTTCACAGTAATCCACCATTTCGCTCAGTTGTTTTAGGGCGATGTCCCTTTCTTCTTTTTTAGCTTTTTGTTTGATGAAATACTCTATTTTATATCTGTCACCGCGACTGAAAAATAATATGCATTCGCACTCAAGGCCGTCCCTGCCACCTCTTCCAGTTTCCTGATAATAGCTCTCAAGGTTCTTTGGCAGGTCATAATGGATCACAAAACGGACATTAGGTTTATCGATCCCCATCCCGAATGCAATGGTGGCTACTACTATTTCTGCTCTGTCCTTTATGAACAGTTCCTGGTTCTTCGCTCTCTGCATATCACTAAGGCCTGCATGATATGGCAGTGCATTGAAACCGTCCTTTCTGAGCTTTTTGGCAAGACTATCAACTGTCCTGCGGCTCTGGCAATATATTATGCCGCTTTCTCCCTTCTTTTTCCTCAGGTATCTGAGTAAATTGTTATATGTGTCCTTTTTTGCCCTGACTCTGTAGAAAAGATTCTTACGATTAAAACTTGCAACATATGTCCGGCATTCATTGATACCGAGCTGGTCTATCGTATCTTCTCTGACCTTTGGTGTTGCAGTGGCGGTAAGTGCGATGATTGGAACCTCAGGGAATTTTTTCTTAAGCATGTTTAGCTTTCGATACTCAGGTCGGAAGTCATGTCCCCATTCGGATATGCAATGGCTCTCATCGATAGCAAAAAGACCTATGTCCAGATCTTTAAGAAGAGAAATGGTATGTGACATGGTAAGTCTTTCAGGAGCTACATAGAGGATCTTTATCTCTCCTCTTTTTAGCTCCTCATATATCTTTCTGGATTCGGCTGGTTTAAGTGAGCTGTTAAGGTATGCCGCATCGATACCATTCTCTTTCAGGCTGTCAACCTGGTCCTTCATAAGTGAGATAAGCGGGGAAACAACAATTGTGATTCCATCCTTTAGCAGGGCAGGAAGCTGGTAACAGAGTGATTTGCCACCGCCAGTGGGCATGAGAACAAAGGTGTCCCGGTCATCCACTACATCATTTATTATATCTTCCTGCAGGGGACGAAAATCAGAATAACCAAAATATTTCCGGAGTGTCTCGTGCATCTTTTGACCATACTTGTTTTTCATGCATATATATGTCCCTTCATATAATAGTGAGGTAAGCAGGGTGAAAGTATTTTATTTTCAGGCGAGCATTAATATGTACGAAACACTATTTCAGGATAAAAATCCCATATTCGGAGTTCTCATTTATGGTAAAAGCAGACAAATTCATTCCTAAAGCAATAGATAAAATAAAGCAGCAGATCGATGGCAAAGCCATCATGGCACTTTCAGGGGGTGTGGACAGTTCGGTATGTGCCGTTCTTGCACACCGTGCCATCGGTGATGAACTGACTCCCATATATATTGATACGGGACTCATGCGCAAAGGAGAGACAGAGCGTATCAAGGAAGTATTCTCCTACATGAACCTTGAGATAGTAGATGCAAAGGACCGTTTCCTGGCGGCACTTGAAGGTGTGGAGGATCCTGAAGAGAAACGTAAGGCAGTCGGTGAGACCTTCATACGTGTTTTTGAAGAAGAGGCGAAGTTATTGCAGGCAGAATATCTGATACAGGGAACAATCTACCCGGACAGGATCGAATCTGAAGGTGGCATCAAATCCCATCACAACGTAGGTGGTCTTCCTTCTGTAATGAATTTCAAGTCAATAGTGGAACCTATAGATGATCTCTACAAGGATGAGGTCCGTGAAGTTGCCCGTGCACTTGATCTTCCGGAGGAGATATGCGAAAGAATGCCTTTCCCTGGTCCTGGTCTGTCAGTGAGGGTAGTTGGCAAGGTTACCGAAGAGCTTATAGATGCGGTAAGGGAAGCAAATGCAATAGTTGAAGATGAACTGGTGGAGCAGTTCCACCCATGGCAGACCTTTGCTGCAATTGTTGGCAAAGGCACAGGTGTCAAAGGTGATGTAAGGGTCCACGGCTGGATCGTAGCTGTCAGAGCAGTGGGTTCCAGGGACGGCATGACCGCAGAAGCAATGGAGCTTCCGTGGAATGTTCTGAAAAGGATCGAATCAAGGATAACGGCAGAGATACCATCAGTTGCAAGGGTTCTTTATGATCTTACTCCTAAACCTCCTGCAACTATTGAATTTGAGTAATTATTAAGTATTACAGATCAGAGTTCAGACAAATGTCACTAAATAAAGTGGTTCTTGACATACGTAACAGGCAAAGGATAAAGCCTTCTCCTTCCAGTGAGCCCTGTGCTGTGTGGACAGGTAAGGATCTCCTTGAAACAGGTCCTGTAGAAACCATCACTATCATTTTCAAGACTTCAGGATGCTGGTGGGGCAAGGCAGGAGGATGTACCATGTGCGGTTATGTCTATGACAGTGCACAGACCGATCCTTCAAATAATGACCTGCTGTCTCAGCTTACAAAAGCTATGAAAAAAGCATCCGAACTTGAGCGTTTTATGGTAAAGATCTTCACATCAGGCAGCTTTCTCGATACCAGGGAGGTCCCGCTTGATGTCAGACACAGAATACTCGAAGAGCTCGATGAGGATGAAAGGATAGTAAAAGTGCTGGCTGAAACAAGACCTGAATTTGTAACCGAAGAAAGTGTTAAGGATTGTGTAAGCACTCTTAAGAACACTGCTTTTGAAGTTGCAGTGGGTCTTGAAACGAGCTCCGATATCATAAGAAAGCAGTCTGTCAATAAAGGATTTACATTCCAGAATTTTATTGATGCCGCAACAGTGGCAAAGAAGAACGGTGCTACTGTAAAATCATATCTCCTGTTGAAGCCTCCGTTCTTGTCAGAGAAAGATGCTCTTGAAGATATTATAAGAACAATTCGTGATGCTGCTGAATATTCGGATACTTTTTCCATCAATCTTTGCAATGTCCAGCGCGGCACATTCGTTGAATATCTGTGGGACAGGCAACAGTATCGTCCTCCATGGCTCTGGAGTATCGTTTCCATACTGCAAAGAACAAAAGAAGAGTTTCCTGATCTGATAATTACATCCGATCCCGTTGGTGCAGGCTCAAAAAGAGGACCTCACAACTGCAGAGAGTGCAGTCATGATGTAGCGGATGCCATCAGGCAGTTCTCATTAACACAGGATCTTTCATGTCTGGACCATCTTTCCTGTGAGTGTAAGGATCTGTGGGAGCAGGTACTTGAACTTGAGGGTCACACATTCGGCAGTCCCATTACAGACTAAAAATACGATGTTCTCGAAGTCTGAAATATTCTCTGGATGGATTTTCATTCATATTCTTTTTTATAGACCATTGTACCAATGCCGGTATCAGTGAACAGTTCAAGTAAAATTGAGTGGGAAATACTTCCATCTATGATATGCACTTTTCCGACTCCACCTGTAACCGAACCTGCCGCACTTCTCATTTTCGGGATCATGCCACCTGATATCAGGCCACTGCATATCATATTGTCTATATCCTCTGTGGCAACCCTTGATATGCGTGAATTTCTGTCGTTGATGTCTCTCAACAGGCCGGGTACATCGGTCATGAGTATGAGCTTTTTAGCCTGCAGCGCAGCTGCAATATCGCCTGCTACAGTGTCTGCATTAATGTTCAATTCCTTTCCGTTTATATCCATTGCTATGGGTGAAATCACAGGTATATAATCTTCTTTTATCAGTATGTTAAGCAATTCAGGATTGATTATTTCGGTATCTCCTACCCATCCGAGATCCACTTCGTGTTCAACATCCTCAATCATCACTTTCTGGAAAGGCTTCTTCTTTGCTATGATCATCTTCCCGTCCTTTCCTGAAAGTCCTATTCCTTTAGCGCCGTGTTTTCCTATCAGGGCGACGATCTCAGTGTTTATATTACCCACCAGTACCATGCGTGCGATCTCCAGTGTTTCATCATCAGTTACCCTCAGTCCGCCTACAAATTGTGATTCTTTTCCCATACGTTTCATTTTTTCGGAAATCTCAGGTCCTCCCCCGTGGACTATGATGGGATGTATCCCTACGAATCTGAGAAGAACGACATCCTGTATGATGTCATTCATTACCTCGGGGTTTACCATTGCATGGCCTCCCACTTTTATGACCATTATGGAATCGTAAAAATCCCTTATATATGGTAATGCCTCGATCAATACATTCTCTCGATTAAGTGTCATGTTGCATACCTGTGACTTTGTTATGTGTTCGGCCTGTCAGAGTTTGAATAGCCGGAGCTGCTTACTTATATGCCCAAATGATTTAAAAGTTATTTTAGTTGCAGACCAAAATGGACAATTAAGAATAAAGTTAGTAAAAGATGAGTAGAATACCAATTAAAAACTAAAAGACCCATTTAAGGGTCCGTACCTGAGATCAGTTCTGATAAAATCAGACTTTTTCAAGTTTCTCGATGCCCTGCTTCTTGACAAAAGGCTTGTTGATCTTGTCAGGCATCCAGTCCGGTTTGTTCTTAGGGGCGTCTACCTTCTGTTTCCATCCCTTGAATACATGTACTTTCTTTGTTCCGCGCTCACGGAGTCTGATCTCTTCAGGCTTTGATTTGGTACCTTTTCCTCTGTTAGCTACCTTGAGTGCAGCCTGTCTTGGCTGTTTACCTGTGAATACCCCATGCTCATTTCCTTTTTTATCTCTTAACACAAAATTTCTTGTTTCAGACATGATGTCACCTCGTAATCATTATGCGATTACCTCTGCTAACCGTATTTAGTATATGGAGTATATATATTTTTCTTTTAATGTCGTCTTTTGTTCTTGTTTTATGTTATTTTCCGCAATTTAGAGCATTTATTCACGGTGAATATGCATTATTTATATATTATTTTGAATAAGTTTAATCTTTTAATGGAGCAGGATGTGGTAACATGTCAAGTCAACTTTATTTTATAGGATGTTCTTGCACCTTTGCTCAGTTTGGATATATGTATGTATTTATGTTCGCCACAGTTCAATCTGGACATTCTTCCTTTTTATCATTCATGGAATTCAACACAACATTTACATGTAATGAAACCCTTTGAGCAAGGTATGCTTACTATTTGATATCCATTTTTCAGAATGGATCATTATCTTTTGTTTGATCTAGAGGTTATTAACATGGAAGTCCCTGTTGTTAAACTACCAGATATACAGGCTAACAAGCCGCAGATACCCATTAACCTGACACGTGTCGGTGTTACAAACGTAAAAAAGTTAGTAGAGATCAAGAGGAGGGATAAACGTCCGATAATTCTGATATGTACCTTTGATATATTCGTAGATCTCCCTTCTCATCTTAAAGGTGCTAACCTGTCACGTAATTTCGAGGCAGTCGATGAAGTTCTTGAAATGGCAGTCAATATGCCTGTTTATGAAATCGAGCAGCTATGCAGTGATGTTGCCCAGAGTCTTTTGAAACGTCATGAGTACGCTACCCAGGCGGAAGTGATCCTGAAGAGCGAGTATGTTGTCAGGAGAGAATCTCCTTCCACAAAGATGGAATGTCAGGAGGTTGTGGATATTTTTGCAGAAGCCATTGCCATGCGTGATGATGTTGAAAGTATGAAGGTCAAAAAACTCATTGGTGCTGAAGTTGTGGGAATGACCGCATGTCCCTGTGCCCAGGAAATAATGATGGATAATGCAAAGCATGAACTGGAAAACATTGGTGTTGATAACCGACATATTGCTGAATTCCTTCACCGGGTTCCAATGGCAACACACAATCAGCGCGGACGTGGTGTAATATCTATAGAAGTTGTTGGCAATGTTTTTGTTTCTCTTGAAAAGATAATTGAGATTATTGAAAAATCAATGAGTTCAAGTGTGTTCGAGCTTCTCAAGCGTTCTGATGAGGCAATGGTTGTTCAGACCGCGCATAACAATCCTAAATTCGTTGAAGATTGTGTGAGAACCATGGCAAAGAATATTGTCAAAGATTTTGCACATCTGCCTGATGAAGCAGTTGTTACCATCAAGCAGATCAATGAGGAAAGTATACACAGACATAACGCATTTGCCGAAAGGGTCGCAAGTCTTGGTGACCTGCGTCTGGAAATAGCTCAGGATGCTTAGTTATTAATTAGTTTGTTTCCATATAATCTTCATAATAACTGAACTTACAGGAGTTATATTGTGGAAGATACGGAAAATATCGAAGCTCTGGCCATGGATGGAAATCCCATCAAGATTGGGTCCGTTGTCAGATATATGAACACAGGTACGGTGGGCAGAGTTCTCGATATAAAAGAAGATGAAGATGGTATCTGGGTACTGGTTGATAATACCGGTCTTTTCTATAGACCAGAGACGCTTGTGATCGCTGATAAAAGTGATCTTAAAGGAGAGATCAAATCCCGCAGCTCAGCAGAGAACGCAGAGTCCTATGTGCGTACTTATGGTGCTGAAAGTGATGCTGACTTTGATATAGGACAGGTGACAGGCGGTGGTTAACCGCCTACATATATTTTCAACAATATTTTCAGATAAAACCCTCTTTTTCAAGTAGTGTCAAAGAGCGTATCCACTCACCTTTTGGTTCACGTGATGTGCCCACAACAAGTCTTTTAATGTTACCAACCTGCTCAACAACACCCTGTGCTTCAATTATCTCACCTTCAACGGCCTGTCCGGCATATGTATGTGTGTATGAGAGCACATGATCTATCTCCTCGTGATCTACCTTATAAACTGAAGGACTGTCAAATGCCAGGTCATCATTTGTTACCCTTGCTTCGATCTTCATAGTTCCGATATCCTTTCCCCTAAGGGTAGGTTCTTTGATCTGTTCCCAGTTCCTGACAAAAAGAAGATCAAAATAGGTTCCTTCTACCATTCCGCGGTTACCTTTTCTCTTTTCATGGACTATGAATTCTTCAAATGAGATCTCAGGAATGCGTTTTTTATATATGCGTTCCCACATTTTATCGTCAATATCTTCTATGGGACCGGGCTCTGTTTTTGCCTTTGCGATGGCATCCCTTGCAATGAACCAATACTTGCCGTAAACAACAAAATCAATGTCTGATCCTTCGTTTTGAAGTCCCGGCAGGAATGAACCCGTAATTCCCATCATATCTCTTTTAATTCCTGCTTTTTCAAGCGTGTCCACAACAGCAGTCACACGACTGTCAATACCATACCATTTTTCGATGGCTTTTGATGGCGAAAGCACTTTTTTGATCTGGTCTTCCGGTACTACATGCACGTCCTCCACCCATTCCGGGCGATTCTTGCGCATGAAGTCAAAAGCTACATCAAAATCATATTTTTTATAACGTTTTCCATTTAGTTCGCGTTCTCCGTTCTCATCAGGTACGTATCTCATTGTTGACCTGATACCATTGGAATGGAAATAATCGGAAACTGCAAAGATCCAATCATCTTTTGTAACAAGAAAATCTCTGAGTCTTGTTTTTATCATGTTTATCTTTCCTTGTGGTCCTCAGTATTTTATAATGTTTTTTAAATCGTTTTTAGTACTTTTCCGGCAGATATTTGTACAGGTTAAATGCCTTTTTACATAAAAATAGTTCTGAAACGGGTTATTAAAGATGAATAATTTGGAATCCCTTGACAGATGGGTAATGAATATCCGCCGTGAGTTCCACAGGAACCCTGAACTGAGTTATCATGAATATGGTACTCAGGCCATGATAATTTCAATTCTGAAAGAACTTGGAATTGACTGCAGAAAGATTGCTGATACAGGAGTGGTCGGAGATATCCGTGGAAGCAAAAATGGTCCCTGCATAGCTATACGCTCTGATATTGATGCACTTGCGGTATCTGAGTCACTGACAGAGTTAAATGAAGATTATATTTCAAGGAATCCGGGGGTAATGCATGCATGCGGTCATGATGGGCATATGGCAATAGTGCTCGGAGTTGCCCGCTTAATTAAGGAAAATCAGGATGACATCTGTGGTAGTGTAAGGTTTATTTTCCAGCCTGCAGAAGAGATCCCGCCCGGGGGAGCTGTCAGGGTTATTGAAGAAGGTGGTCTTGAAGATGTGGATGCGATAATAGGCCTTCATATATTCGGAGATGTGGATATAGGTGCCATCAATATCCGTGAAGGCCCTTTCATGGCCAGTTCTAATCGTTTCACAGTAAAAATATTCGGTAAAGGTGGTCATCACTCAACACCGGAACTCTGTATAGATCCTGTACATATAGCTGCTGAATTCATCTCAGCGTTAAACCCTGCTGTTTCCCGGAAGATCGACCCTTCAGAGTATGTGCTTGGTTTTGGTTCTGTTAAAAGTGGTGAACAATTCAACAGGACGCCAGATGAGATTGAAATAGTAGGCAGCTTCAGGACATTTGCTGATGAGGATATAATTAATATTGAACAGATAATGTCCTCAATCCTTGATTATCTTATGAATTCCTATTCAGGTCCGAATTATGATAATATTCCTTACTATGATCTTGATGTCCAGCACGGATATCCTGTACTTTATAATTATCCGGTTTTTACAAATACTGCTTCACGGCTGTTAAAATCAAAATTCCCTGTTGTGAACAACTATGCGGACAGGACATTTGGTGCAGAGGATTTTGCATATTATCTGCGTGAAGTACCGGGTATGTATGCCATTATAGGGACCAGGAATGAGGATAAGGGTATTGTTGACGGGAATCATTCCTCTGAATTTGATATAGATGAGGATGTTCTTTTATCCGGCATTGAACTGCTTCACTGTATAGCCCTTGATTTTTTGAAAAACCCCGGAGAATACCTTGAATGAGTATATTGCCCTTTTCACCTGAATATGCTGCACAGGTCAAAGAATTCGTTCTTTCTGTGCTTTCTGAAGAAGGATTTGATTATGATCCGTTAAAAGATTACGACCTTGATGACATAAAATGCAATTACCTCTCAGAAGGTGCTTTCTTCCTGTATCTTCGTGACGGTACGGTTGCAGGTACTTCTGCAGTAAAACACATTGATCGGGAAGTGTGTGAAATAAAAAGATTATATGTGGATAAGAAGTTCCGTGGGCAGGGCATTGGTTTTGCTTTGTTTTTTAAAGCGCTGGACTTTGCCTCTGAGAATTATTCACTGGTAAAGCTTAAAACCGATAAGTCTTTGAAAAAAGCCATATCAATATACCTGCAATGTGGTTTTGTTAAGGTAAAAGAAGAAAAGGGTACTGTATATTTTGAAAAGACATTTGAATAGTAGGTATTAAATTGCCTTTAACATTGCCACTTCATCACAATTAGGGAATTTCGGACACTTAATGCAGCCAGCCCAGATCTTGTGCGGAAGCCTTTGTTTGTCTATTATTTCAAATCCCTGTTTTTTAAAGAAAGGAACTGCATAGGTCAGTGTGAATACACTTTTAATTCCCAGATCCTTTGCTTCTTCTATGCAGGTTTTCACCAACTGTGTGCCTATTCCTTTCTCCCTGAAATCTTCTCTGACTGCAAAGGACAACACTTCTGCCATATCTTCCCAGCTTACCTGAAGGGCACAGCAACCTATGATCTCTCTGTCGATCTCGCAGACATAGAAGCTGCGTGTAAACTCATAAAGCTCACTTAACGAGCGTGGAAGCATCATCTCCTGCTTTGCATAATGGTCTATGATGTTCTTTATCTCTGGTATATCCTCAACAGTAGCCTTTCTTATTATCAATCAAAAATCTCCGGGATTTGTTAATCTCTAATCATCAAAAAGAGAAATAGCGAGCGTGAAGGGATTTGAACCCCCGGCTTGCAGCTTAGGAGGCTGCCGCCATATCCTGACTAGGCCACACGCTCACGTTGTGCTACTCACGTAATAACATTCTTTCTCTTAAAGTTATTGGTGAAAATACTTTCTTGCAGGAATCTATTTTTCATTTTGTGTCTGTGAATCAAGTAATTCCATAAGTTTATTGTTCTTTTCAATGTCAGTGTCAATACCAAGCATTTCAGGTGGGAATCCCAGTGCAAGTCCGAGGAGTTGTGTATAGTGAAGTACAGGTATATCAAACTCCGTACCTTTCATCTCCTTTATTTCGTTCTGTCCGCTGTCAAGCTGCATGTGGCAGAAAGGACATGAATTGACTATACAGTCCACTTCGCTTTCCTTTATTCTGGAAAGTTTTGCTTCTGTCATCTTGAGGGAACTCTCTTTAAGTGCAGAACGTACACCACCTCCGGCGCCGCAACATGCTGCCTTGTCAGGGTATTCAACACTTGTTGCTCCAATTGCGGTAACGAGCTCATCAAAGAATGTAGGTCTTTCAAAACCACCCAGGCCTCTGTCTCTTGTGGGTTTTATAAGATGACACCCGTAGTGCACAGCAACTCTCAGTTTCAGTTGTCTTTCTACAGATGATCGTATTTTTTCAGGACCGTATTCTTCATAGAGATATTCTATTATGTGTCTGACATCAATTTTACCCTTAATCTCTTTATCCACTTTTTGGAGATGTGCGTTTACTTCCGCTTTTGCGATCTCATCATTCTTAATTATACGATTTACATCTTCAAGGGTGCTGAAACATCCGTTACATATGGTCAGCACGTCCCTTTCCATCTTTTCAGACAGCACTATATTCCGGCTTGCAAGTGTCATCCATGTGGTCCTGTCAAAGGACCGGAATACTCCCGGAGCCGGACAGCATGAAGCACCTGGAAGATCAATACAGTCGATGTCAAGTTTCGCAAGACATAACTTTGTTGCCATCTCAATTCCCGGGTACCTGTTAGGTACCAGACAGCCCAGAAAAAGTGATAATCCTTTCATGTCTTTGCTCCTCTGGCATCAGTGCCTTCTTTTTTTTGTATCAGTTCTTCAAATCCACAGGAATTGATAAGTTTCTTTACTTCTTCAAGCCCTTCCTCATATTTATGGACAGTTTCAGGCAACTCTTCCAGACCAATTTCTATCCTTTTCTCTTTGTTCGCATCATTAATGGGTACAGCATGTCCCTTTTCTATGAGCATTTGGCAGACCTCTCTGTGTTCGGGAAGTATTATCCCTTTATGCACGGATATGGCCCGGATCTTAAGCAATACATCTACAATGTCTATGTTCCTTGGGCATCGTTCCTGACAATTATAACAGGTTGTACACATCCAGAGCTCTTCATTACTCAGAATCTCTGTAGTCCTGCCTGCAATCTTTACAAGTTTCCGTATGTTCAGATTCGTATGTCTTCCCGAGGGACAACTGCTGCTGCAGATTCCACATTGTATACACTTGAAAGCGCCGGCAGAAGCATCCCGTAGATTTTCAAGCAGCCTGTTTCCATCTGCATCTTTCTCTTCCATGTCTTGATCCTCTTATCTGAAATCAGTATTCATGCAAGTAAAATAAACTTTCCGTAGTCATTTTAGGCTGCGGCAACATGGACATAAGCATCCTTTCTCTTTAACTTTAAGCTTTTTTCAGGTATATCTACTCCGACTATTATGTGATAGGCATATATTGCCGATATTTAATCTCATATGTTATGGTGTCTTTCTTTCTTTAATCTTATCCTTTTTGAAAGAGAAGTTTTAATTATTCCTGGATTTTATCTTTGTTTGGGAAGTGGGAGTTTAAAATCCCTCTGACAGAAATATTTATATAGTATTACATAGGTAATGGGATACTTACACCCCTTAGTGAATAGAGGAGTAGTCAAAATGGTAAAATCAAATCCAGCAACAAAGGAAGAAGTGTTACAGGCTGTAACCGAGTGCGATGTCAAATTCATAAGAACTCAATTCACCGATACTCTTGGTATGATCAAAAGCTGGGCTATCCCCGCAGAAGATCTTGAGAATGCATTCAAAGAAGGTGTGATGTTTGACGGTTCATCAATAGAAGGATTTACAAGAATTGAAGAATCCGATATGATGCTCATGCCAGATCCATCAACATTCAGAGTTCTTCCATGGAGGCCATCAGAAGGTGCTGTTGCACGTATCATTGGGGATGTAATGAAACCCGATGGAACTCCATTTGAAGGAGATCCAAGATACGTTCTGAAGAGTGCGATCGCAGATGCTGAGGATATGGGCTTTTCAATGAATGTTGGTCCAGAGCTTGAGTTTTTCCTGTTCGAACTTGATGAGAACGGGCATCCAACAACAAAACTCACTGACAAGGGCGGATACTTTGATTTCGCGCCTCTTGATCTCGCACAGGATGTAAGAAGAGAGATCGACTATGCTCTCGAGGAAATGGGCTTTAAACTCGAGGCTTCTCATCATGAAGTAGCTCCTTCCCAGCATGAGATCGACTTCAGATTCGGTGATGTACTCACAACTGCTGATAACGTTGTAACCTTTAAGTATGTAGTTAAATCCATTGCATATCATCAGGGATACTATGCAACATTTATGCCAAAACCACTTTCCGGTGTAAACGGTTCAGGAATGCACTCCAACCAGTCACTAATGAAGGATGGCAAGAACGCATTCTACGACCCGGATTCTGAGAATGGGCTTTCATCAGATGCAATGCACTATATTGGCGGTCTTTTGAAGTACGTCAAAGAGTTCGCTGCAATAACCAACTCCACTGTAAACTCATACAAGAGACTTGTTCCTGGTTACGAGGCTCCGATATACTGCACATGGTCAGGTGTAAACCGCAGTTCCCTAATAAGAATCCCGGCAACAAGAGGGGCAGGTACCAGGGTAGAACTGCGATGTCCTGATCCTGCATGTAATCCATACCTTGCTTTTGCAATAATGCTCAGGGCAGGTCTTGAAGGTATTAAGAATGAGATCGAACCACCAGGATCAACTGATGTGAACATTTTCGAGCTCACGGAAGAACAAAGAGCATCAAGAGGTATTGACACACTTCCAGGTAACCTGAAAGAAGCACTGGACTTCATGGCAGGAAGCGAGTTCGTAAAGAATTCACTCGGAAGCCATGTATTCGAGAACTATATAGCTGCAAAGACAGCCCAATGGGATGAATACAAGGCACAGGTTCACCAATGGGAACTTGATACCTATCTAAGTGTATTGTAAGGGTCTTTTCCCTTACTTTTACTTTATATAATTCAATATCTTTGAATATATTTGATTCAGCATCTTTTTTAGGCTGATAAAACGTGAATAGAGGTTGTTCACGAAAAACAGGGCTTTTCCTGACTGAATTTTTGCATGGTTAAGTTCATATCAGGTAAATACTATCTAATAGCCCCAAAACCAAATATTATAGTGATCAACATGTGCGGAATTATAGGCGTAATCGATCGGACCATGTCCAGAATGGACGGCTCCAGTATAAAGGAAGCTCTGAGTCTGATGGATGAAAGAGGAAGTGGAGAAGGCGCAGGGTATGTAGCCTATGGTATATATCCTGATTATGCAGATTGCTACGCAATCCACGTATTTTTTGACAATTTGTTAGAACCAAAGACCAGGGTGGATGAAATACTGAAACAATGGGGGAGGGTAGTCTATCAGGAAGAGATACCAACTTACGAGCAACCCGATCTTAAAAGAGAACATATTCCCTGGAGATATTTTTTCAAGCCATATACAGACCTCATGGTAGGTACTAAGAATCCTGATGATGATAATGTCAAAAGGCTTGTGATGAATATAAATGCAAATGTAGAAGGTGCTCTTATCTTCTCATCCGGAAAAGATCTGGGAGTTTTCAAGGCTTCCGGCTGGCCAGAGGATGTAGCCAACTTTTACAGAATAGAGGATTACAAGGGATATATATGGCTTGCACATAATCGTTATCCTACCAATACTTCTGGATGGTGGGGCGGAGCTCATCCGTTCAATCTGCTTGACTGGTCAGTTGTGCATAACGGTGAAATTACATCTTACGGAACCAATCGCCGTTATGTGGAAGGTCATGGGTATCAGTGTACTATGTTAACTGATACGGAAGTTGTGGCTTATCTTTTTGATCTTCTCGGCAGAAGACACGGTCTTACCTCAGAGATGGTAGTTGAAGCACTTGCTCCTCCTTTCTGGGATGAGATCGATGAGATGCCTGAGAAGCAGCAGGAGCTCATGCGTGCAATACGTCTGACATATGGTCCTGCACTTATGAATGGTCCGTTTGCTATAGTTGTTGCAACAAATGACGGAATAGTCGGTTTTTCAGACAGGATCAAGCTTCGCCCACTTGTTGCAGGAGAGAACGGCTCACGTCTTTACATATCAAGTGAAGAGGCAGCAATACGTACAATGGATCCTGATGTTGAAACAATATATATGCCAAGAGCAGGTGAACCGGTTGTAGGGAGGGTTGTAGAATGACACTTGGAAGTGTCCCTCTCAAATACAGGATAAGTATTGACCGGGACCAATGCATGAAATGCATGCGCTGTGTAGACAATTGCTCATATGGGGTTTACAGAATAGAGGATGATAAGATCCTGATAGATTCAAGGAAATGTACTGCATGTCATCGATGCTTATCCATGTGTCCGAGAGATGCCATAATGCTACAGGAAAGGCCTGTGGATTACCGCAGTCATCCATTGTGGACAGCAGAGGCACGTGAAGATGTTATCAACCAGTCACGTACAGGAAAGATCATCCTTGCAGGTATGGGTAATGCGGTTGATTATCCCATTATTTTCGACAGGCTGGTGCTGGATGCATGTCAGGTCACCAATCCAAGTATCGATCCTCTCAGGGAACCCATGGAGCTGAGAACGTATATTGGTAAGAAGCCTTCAAGGCTTGAATTTACAAAGAGCAATGGTGACATTGACCTTAAGACAAATCTTACTCCTAATCTCAAACTTGATACTCCTCTCATGATAGGTCATATGAGTTATGGTGCTATAAGCCTTAATGCACAGCTCAGTCTTGCAAAGGCTGTTGCGGAAACAGGGACCTTTATGGGTACGGGAGAAGGAGGAATGCACGAAGCGATCTATCCGTATCAGGATCATACAATAGTTCAGATAGCTTCTGGACGTTTCGGTGTTGATATCAATTATCTTGAGCGCGGTGCGGCCATTGAGATCAAAGTTGGACAGGGTGCAAAACCAGGAATAGGAGGACATCTTCCGGGAGAAAAGGTATGTTCTGATGTGTCCTGCACTCGTATGATCCCTCTGGGATCGGATGCTATCAGCCCGGCTCCTCATCATGATATTTACAGTATAGAAGACCTTGCCCAGCTTGTCCGCAGTCTTAAGGAGGCTACTAACTGGGAAAAGCCTGTATTTGTCAAAATAGCTGCAGTGCATAATGTAGCTGCAATAGCCGCTGGTATTGCACGATCATCTGCCGATGCAGTGGTAATTGATGGGTTCCGTGGAGGAACCGGTGCGGCTCCGAAAGTTTTCAGAGACAATGTTGGTATACCCATCGAAGCTGCAATCTCTGCAGTTGATGAAAAGCTGAATGATCAGGGGATCAGGAACGAAGTTTCCATCATAGCAAGTGGTGGTATCCGTAATAGTGGTGATCTTGCAAAATCCATAGCATTAGGTGCAGATGCGGTATACATTGGTACTGCTTCGCTTATAGCACTTGGATGTCGTGTTTGTGGTAATTGCTATCGGGGACTATGTCCCTGGGGAATTGCCACACAGAAACCTGAACTTGTAGGACGTATCGATCCGGAGATCGGGTCACAGAATGTGGCAAACCTGATCAGGGCCTGGACACTTGAATTGAGTGAGCTCATGGGTGCTGCAGGTCTTAACAGTATAGAGAGTCTTCGCGGAAATCGTGAACGTCTGCGTGGCTATATGCTTGACGAAGGTTTACTTGATGTACTTAAAGTTAAATCCGTGGGGGCCTGATGCAGGTGGAACCTTTGGTAATAGACGTAAAAGGTATGCATTATACTCCTTTGAACAAGCAGATAAGGGCTGCAGTGGCTTCCGGTGTCAGGGAAATAGTGCTTAATAATGTTCTGGGTCAGCGTTTCATAGCTAACGGATTGAGGGGTGATGTCAGGATCACCGTCAACGGAGTTCCCGGTGGGGACCTTGGAATGTTTATGAGTGGTCCAGAATGTGAAGTCTTCGGGGATGCAGAACATGCTCCTGGAAATACTATGGACAGCGGAACACTGGTCATCCACGGAAGTGCCGGAGATGCAGTGGCACACAGTATGCGTGGTGGAAGTGTTTTCGTAAAGGGAAATATAGGCTACCGTGGTGGCATCCATATGAAGGAATATGAGGACAAACGTCCAATACTTGCAATAGGTGGGACATCCCATGCATTTCTTGGAGAATATATGGCAGGCGGACTTATCCTTGTACTTGGAATTGGTCATGACCCGGCAGTCCGGGACCGTGGTATCGGAAGTGGGATACACGGAGGGGAGATCGTTATAAGAGGTGATGTGAGCGAAAGACTGCTTGGTGTCGGAGCCATGAAAGTTGAGTTTACCGAAGAAGACCTTGAAAGGATTTCCCCGGTGATAAAAGAATTCTGTGAGAGATTCGACCTGGATCCGTCTAAATTTTTGGATACTCACTATTGCAGAATTGTTCCTTCTAGTAGCAGGCCGTTCGCAGGTAAATACACATGGGAGTGATCACAATGGCAGGTAAAAATTATCTTGATCTTAAAGCAAATGTTTGGGATACAGGAAAATGTGCAGCATGTGGTGCATGTGTGGCTGTATGTCCTGCAGATGCAATTTATTTTGAAATCGGAAAAGACTCCACGCATCCTATGAACAGTGGTTATTGTAAAGATGTAAACGACGGAGTTCCGTGTGGTGCATGTTATGAAGTGTGCCCGAGAATTAATAAAGCATCATCTGAGGTTCTTGGGAGCTACATAGATGTAGTATCTGCAAAAGCAAAGATGGAAGTCCCAAGAAAGCAGAGCGGTGGTGCTGTGACAGCAATACTAACTAACGCTCTTGATGAGGGTATGATAGATGCAGTTGTCACTGTTGTGGAAGACCCCTGGACACTCAGACCTTCTTCTGCCGTAATTACTTCGTCGGAAGTACTCATTCACCAGGCAGGTAGTCGTTATAACTGGTGGGTACCTCTTGTAGCCTCTCTTAAGGAAGCTGTAATGAAACGTAAGTTCTCCAGCATAGCAGTTGTAGGGGTTCCCTGTGTGGTACAGGCTGTGGCGCAGATGCGTAAAAGCGAACTTGATCTTTTGCGCCCTTTCAGAAAATACATACGCCTTGTTCTGGGGCTTTTCTGTACGGAGACGTTTGACTATGAAAAACTTGTTCAGGACAAGCTTATAGCAGAACGTCAGATAGACCCTCTTGATATCATACATTTTGACGTAAAGGGTAAGCTTGAGATCACCCTGAAAGATGGAAGTATGACGATTATCTCGCTTAAGGATGTGGAAGATTGCGTGCGCCCGGGATGTCATATATGTACCGACTTTACTGCCCTTGATGCAGATGTATCGGCAGGCTCCATTGGCAGCGAAAAGGGGTACACAACTCTTTTAATACGTAACCATGTGGGTAAGCAATTTGTAACAAGTGCTGTGGACAACGGTAAGCTGTCAATTGAAGATGATGTTAATCTGGAATTAGTTGAAAAGCTATCTAAAAGAAAGCTTGAACGGATGCCAGAGGAGTAAATAACGGAAGTATCAGAAAATATCAAATTTATGGACACGGTGCCTATCCGCTTCCTCTATTCTTCCTAACCATGCAATAGGCACTCGTGTCCTGTCTTTTTTCAATCAAAGCGGGAACTTCGGGAAACAAGACCATCAAAGATCCCACAATGATAGTGATCTTTTTTAAAAAAGACGCTTTAATCGAGAAGCCAATCTTATATCATTGTTTGCATCATTTTATACAGATCCTTTTTTTATAATATATTGTATTTATTCCTCTTCCTCTGTCATTGAGAACTACAGTATATGTATGGTATCCAAGTTCTCTGTAGAACCTCATTGCTGCAGGGTTGCTTGACCATGTGCAAACATGGACTGATCTACAATCCCTATTTGACAGGAAATCTTCAAGTTTTAAACATAGTTTCTTACTTATTCCCAAGTTCCTGTATTCAGGATGTGTTGCCAGGAAGTTTATGTAAGCTTTATCATCTTTTTTCCATTTTTGTGTGTAGCCTATCATGCCGACAAACCTGTTGTATGTACCGGATTCTTTCTTCTCCGGTAAAGTGGCAACAAGATAATTGCTTTCAGGTCTGTCCAGACATGAATCGATCCTTTCGGGAATGCCTTTTCCCCTTTCGCTAAGTGGAGGGCAGAACTCATTATCGACAAGTTCAATGAATTCTTTAACCTGCTGATAATCAGTTCTTTTTGCTTCCCGGATTGAAAAACCGGTTTTCATTTTTCAGACTGTATTTAGATAGCGCTGGATCTCCCAGTCATGAACCTGTGTTCTGTATGCGTCCCATTCAGCCCTTGCAAGCCTGAGAATGTTATCATGAACATGTTCTCCAAGTGTATTTTTAAGTAGCTCGTCATTTTCCAGATAATGAGCACTTTCATTGATGGTGGATGGGAGTGTATCTATACTTCTTTCTCCACGCTCTTTCTTTGTAAGGTCGAATACGTTATAATCCATCATGTCTCCCGGATCCAGCTGGTTCCTTATGCCATCCAGTCCCGCAGCAAGTATGGCTGCAAATGTGAGATATGGGTTACATGAAGGATCCGGACTGCGAAGCTCTACCCTTGTGCTCATTCCTCTTGCTGAAGGTATACGAATGAGTGAACTTCGGTTAGCACCGGACCATGTAATATAAACAGGTGCTTCATATCCGGGGATAAGTCTCTTGTATGAATTAACAAGTGGATTTGCTATACAGGATATGGCTTTTATGTGCTTTAGAACACCGGCAACGAAATATTTTGTAGTCTCACTTATTTCCATATCACTTTCTGGGTCATAGAATGCATTCTCATCTCCGCGGGTAAGTGACAGGTTAACGTGCATTCCTGATCCGTTCTCGGTGGAAATTGGTTTTGGCATGAAAGTAGCATGCAGTCCATATAATTTTGCAATGGTTCTCGTTACGTATTTGAACGTCATCACATTGTCTGCAGTTTCAAGAGCTCCGCCGTACTTGAAATCTATCTCGTGCTGTCCGAATGCAACTTCATGATGTGATGCCTCTATATCGAAGTTCATATCCGTAAGTGTCAGGACAATGTCTCTTCTGATATCTTCTGTAAGGTCTGTAGGTGCGAACTCAAAATACCGCCCGTAATCATGAGGTTTTGTTGTTGCTTTACCGTCTACTTTTTCAAAAAGGAAAAATTCCAGTTCCGGGCCCACGTTGAGGGTATATCCCATCTCCCGGGCTTCTTTCATTACTTTTTTAAGGACATATCGCGGATCAGCTTCGAACTGGTTTCCATCCGGCATATAGATATCACATATCAATCTTGCAACAACACTTCTGTCGTCGTCGTTATTACTCCATGGTAGTATTGCAAAAGTATTGATGTCCGGCCTCAGGACCATGTCCGATTCGTCTATCCTGACAAAACCCTCAATAGATGAACCATCAAAGGATATTCCGGTGCTTAAGGCTTTTTCTATCTGTGTTACGGGAATCTCTACATCTTTAACGATTCCCTGGATGTCTATAAACTGTAAACGTATGAACTTAACGTTATGTGTCTCAATGGCTTTGATAACATCTTCTTTGTCATTTATTATCATTAAATCGCCTGCTATTCTTCCTATATATTTTGCACGTATATATGCAAAACCCTTCTTGCATATCTAACTCCATACAATTATAGATTGCCATGGAAATTATCAGGGCAGACTTTAGAAGACTTTGGTCTGTAAAGATCAAAAAAAGGTTTAAACGAATTTCAGACTGACGTCTTTCATTTCGTTCCTTGCCGCAACATTTATCAGCAGGGGAGTAAGGGATTCAACCATCGATGAAGTTTCCAGTGGTCCAATATCAAGTGGTCTCATATTGGATATGTCTCTTACAAGATCAAACACTATTTGTTTTGAGTACATGGAATTTCCACAGACACCAATATCATAGTCAAGTTCCATATCAAGATCAGCCAGTTTTTTTGCGGGTACGGTATGGAAAGCAGAAACCAATTCCACATTTTCAGGAAGCATGTTCTTTATCTCCTGAGCAGCACTACCGGCCTCCGGTAATGAGAAACAATAATATTCGGTATTGAACTCCTCACTTTTAATAGGAGTTCTGGGGTGTTCATCTGCAGGACTAATGTAACACATATTCCTTTCCATAGGCACCACTACACTGATAATTATCTTTTCCTCGATTACCGGACGAATGAGTTCCATTACAGGAGCAAGCTGGTTATATCTGATGGCAACAACGATGATGTCTGCTTTTTCGGCAGCTTTTTTGTTGTCTGTACCTGATATTGCGGGAGTATGCCCGTATTTTTCAAGTAATTCATTATATTGTGCAGCAAACCTTTCGGCTTTTTTCTCCTTCCTGGAGCCGATGATTATTTCATGTTTCCGGCCCCAGCGAAGAGCAAAGCCTTTGCCTATGTTACCTGTGCCTCCAAGTATCGCAATCTTCATGACATTTCTCCTGCTTTGTGAGGGTGTAGTGATATCCTATTATGTGTTAATGCTTTTGGTATTCACCGCTATTCGGCGGACAATCTGATTGTGTTAATCAATGTCATGATATATATAGTAACTCATTATTTACTTTAATAACTGGTAGTATTTATGTGCTATCAGTGATCATCAAAAAAAGAAAATGGCAAGTAAAGTTTTTGTGAGATAGGATCTTCATCCTATCTCAGTTCAGAGTATTATTAATTTTTTACAGAATTATCTTCATATAAACCGTTTTAAATATCAAAAACATAAAAAAAAATGCCAATTTTAAATGTTTATGTATTTTAAAAATCAATATCGGTTTATTTGAGTTTTTATTTTGTAAAAAAGCTTCATAAAGCTTGAAATTGCAATTTATTCCTTTATTTATATTGAGTACCCTTCCTTTTGTTTAAGTATGTTTATATTTAAATTTCTCTTCTTTGAGCATAGTAAAAATGTTAAGGTGTATTACAAAATGCCAATACATAACAACAAAGATAGCTATGTGAAGACAGGTCCGGTATGGTGAGATCGAAATGAAAAAAATGCCGCTTGTTATGATATTGTTTCTCATCTCCATTGTACTGATTATGGGCGTGGCCGACTCATCTAAAGATTCCGGTGGCAAAAGTGAACGCCATGAATTTTTCTCAAAATATGTACCTTGTGTAGGTACAGCTTCGCCTGATAAAGAACTTGCTTTCCCCGGAGATGAGAAGTTGTTCCTGGCTGATAATATAAAAAAATCAGAAGAAATGGCAGACCATCTGGAGGATATAGTTCATCACATGGAAGAAGATAATGATGTTAAGAAACTGGAAGAGATGGTTGAAAATTACAGGTTGCTTGTGTCTCTATCCAGAGATTATCTTTCAAAGGCCGATAATTCCACTTCCTTTTCTGAAGAACAAAAATATCTGTATCTTTCAAGGGAAAAGATCATTTATGCAGACATGGAGCTAAAAAAGATATTTACCAGAATGCAGTCTTATCTTCCGGAACCTTTAACTCTGTACGGAAATGAAAGTCTGAATGCATCAGGGGCAGGTATGGCTATATTATCAGGGGATCTTGATATTGATCTGAGTATTTCAGAGGGTAAGTTCACAACAGTTGATTTTGCAGGTGATCTGGATATTTATACGACGGAATTGAATGGCTCTGAAATTAAGTCAGGACAGGTTATGGTACCGCATGGTGATGGTATGCAGCAGATACTCTCTTATAATGATGTTCGGGGTGATGTCATACTTTCGGGATCAAGTCTGACAGTAGCCATTATGAGCAATAATATAAACTTTAATGTAACTGGTACCGGGAAGGTTGAATTATATGGTAACGGAACCTATATGCTATCCAATGAAAGCATGAATGAGAAAGGTATATGGATTTCGCCTGTATTTGATATGAAACGATAAATAATTATTTGCAAAATATACAAATATTATAGGATTTGTAAAAAAAGATCAGTTATGCTGTAATTTTTATTTGCAAATATATTGTCGTATAGATTACTTGTTAACATACTTATAAAGCTTCACTGAATCTTTTGATTTTTCATACCTTTTCTCGGTATCTCTTAACTGATAAAGGTGCACATAATAGTCAAAACGATTATGCAGGCCTATATTTTTGATCAGCGTTCTTTAGCAGCACCGTGGGTATTTATTTATATTACTAACATATATCAAAATGAAGAAAATAGTTAAGGCTGCTATATCTCTCTGCTTAAGAATACATGTTTTCTGCCAATTGATCATGTTTCAGGAATGTGATGTCAAATGAAAAGAATGCCTCTTATAGTGCTGCTACTCCTTATTTTGCTCGTAGTAATTTCAGGTGTGAGCAAGCCGGGTGATATGCAACAATATTCTGATGGCAGGCAGGAGCATGAGGGGTTGTTATTACCTCCGCCTTTTGATATGAGAGAATCACCTGAAGAGAAACGCATGTTCTTTTTTATGTATTCATCTGCTTCTGAGGACAGAAGATCCTTTCTTGAAGACAATATTGAGAAATCAGAAACAGTTGTGGAACGTCTGAATAATGTCATCAGGCGTCTTAAAGAAGAAGGTAATGATGTCCGGGAGCTTGAACAGATGGTATATGATTATGACGTTCTTGTATCAGAGGCTAGAAAATACTTTGAAATGGCCGAGAACTCATCATCAGATTCTGGCAGGCAGAAATATCTTGAGCTATCGAGAGAGAGAATCATTGATGCAAATTCCAGATTGAAGCCCATTATGGATGGTATCAAAACATATCTTCCGGGTCCCATACAAATGAGCAATAATACTCTGGTAGCTCAGGGAAGTGGCATTGCAATATTGTCGGGAAGTTTCGATATTAGTTTATCATTATCTGAAGGTAAGTTCTCTGTTGTTGATTTTGCAGATGATGTTGTAATAGGTAATGAGTATGAATATGAGCGGGGATCCGTGCCCCACAGGGTACCTGTATCAGATATGTTAAGTCATCATGATATAATCTCGTATGTTGATGTCAATGGTAATGTATCCATGTCAGGATCGTCTTTTTCTGTTGCCATAATGGCTGACAGGATAGAGATAGTTGCAAAGGGTACCGGTGAAGTAGAACTGGTGGGTAAAGGAACGTATAATTCAGACAGGGTTCCTTCCCAGGATGCACAAAATGTCTGGATTGCACCGATATTCGAGGTTGAATGATAAACAAATATAGGGTTACATGACATGAAAGTTATATACTGCACCGTTTTTATTGCCATGGTTCTGCTTCTGTCAGGGATTGTTTCAGCTTCAAGTATTGCAACAGTACATGGTGTGGCATATGAATGGAGCACTTTTGAACCTCTGGATAATGCCATAATTGAGGTGAATTCCACTCCGGCACAATCGATGGTTGCAAAATACGGTGTCTACTCATTTGAATTAACAAACGGTACCTATCAGATAACTGCAAGTTACTATGAGGATGAGCAGCTTACTTATTATGCAGAGGATGTCATAAAAGTCTCGGACGAAGGTAGCTATGTGCTGGACTTGCTGCTCCTGCCTTCTTATTCAGGTTCAGAGAATTCTGATACATCGGCTCAGCAAGTTGAAACAAATTCCACCGGAACAAACAATAGCTCGCTGATATCAGGGTCCATTATTGTTGTTATTGTTCTTCTGATCTTACTGATATATCAAATGAAACAACAGCCAAAAAAACCTCAGATACAGAAACAAATAAAGTTCAAAGCTCACAGGAGTACTGCTTCAAATGCAGGGGGAGCTGTAATTGAGAATTCAGGTTCAGGCACGGAAGATCCTGTTCAGGATAAGGAAAAAACTACAAATGAGCCGGAAGAGAAAGCGGTAACTTCGAAAAAAGCTGATAATCCGATACAGGAACCGGTCATACCACCCGATGAACCAGTACCTTCTGATCTTCAGGAGATCCTGGATATTCTCAAGTCACAAGGAGGAAGAATGACGCAAAAGGATATGCGCAAGCGTTTGAAATATTCCGAAGGAAAGGTCAGCCTAATGCTGCTGGATCTTGAAAAAAGAGGTAAGATCCGTAAATTTAAGAAGGGGCGTGGGAATGTACTTTTCCTTGTTGAATCTGAAAAATAGTCCTTCTTATTAATTTTTCTCATTATGTTAGTGTGGTAGTTCCGGATAGAATTATATCTTTTAGATATGATGCCCAATAGATCTTTTTAGGAATTTTTGAAGTCTTATTATGTCTTAATAAGCTTTTGAGTGACTTATAAATTCTGGTTTTTCTATTTTATTCTCTATAAAGCTTCATTTGATTTTATTGTTTATTTTATGGCTTTTTCCCAATAAGTATTCTTTTATTCAAAACTATCCTACACGGTTATTGCCTGTCAGTGATCATCTGGCAGGCACCACCCACCAAGGTGGCACCTCCCCCCCCTTAAATCCAACCACATCCAGCTAGGTGCCACCAATGTACCAACAACCCCTTTTCGTATAAGAGGCACATGCTTTCTATCCGGCAGGTGTCTCTTATCCGAAAACCAGCAACATAATGATCAACAGGATCTAATCTCACACATTATTGAAGAATTATTTTACAGAACAATTGAGGTCTATTATGGACGAGAATCTCAATATATCAAATAAAGAATTCCAGAATGGAAACTCAGGTCCTCTCATGCGACTTACTGACATATGGAAGATCTACAGAATGGGAGAAGTTGATTTTGCAGCTTTAAAAGGTATTGACCTGGAGATATTTCACGGTGAATTTGTAGTGATTCTGGGACCCAGTGGAAGCGGTAAGAGTACAATGATGAACCTATTGGGATGTCTGGATCTTCCGAGCAAGGGGATTGTTCAACTCAATAACAGGGACATTTCCAGAATGCGTGAATCGGAACTTGCTCAGATAAGAGGTCAGCTCATTGGTTTTATTTTTCAGACATTCAATCTGATGCCTACTTTGAACACAATAGAAAATGTGATGCTTCCCCTTGAATTTCAGGAGGAAGACGCCGATAGTTCGTGGAAGAGAGCAGAACAACTTCTCGATATTGTATCTCTTTCTGACAAAAAATATAATCTTCCCTCGCAACTATCAGGAGGACAGAGACAGAGGGTTGCTATTGCAAGATCCCTTGCAGTAGACCCACAAATAATTCTCGCTGATGAACCAACAGGAAACCTGGACAGTGAAACGGGAAGTTACATTCTTGAATTTTTAAATGACCTTCACCAGAAAGAAGGTAAAACTATCATCATGATCACCCACGATCCTGATCTTACAAAATATGCGGATCGTGTTGTCCATATCATAGACGGAACCATCGATGATATAGAGATTATAAAACGTGAGGCAATGTGATATCAATGAGAAGAAATCTTTTATTGGTTTTAGTGCTGATACTATCAATGTCAAGCGCATCAGCAGGTATAAATGCAGGTTCATCAGGTGTGAATGTGGATCTGATGACACAGAGTCCGTATCCAGCAAGACCTGGTGAGACCGTAGAATTAACCTTAAGTCTTCAGAACGAGGGTAGTAATGACCTTTCTGATGTAATTGTAAGTATCGATGCAGATTATCCTTTCAGTGATGTTTCTGGACAGTCACTTACCAAAACTATCTCATTTCTTGAAGCCCGTCAGGATGAAGAGGATGCAACACTTCTGAAGTTCAAACTGAAAGTAGATTCTGATGTATCGGATGGTACCTATGATATCGATGTAATTGTTAGGGACAGCGAATCTGATTCAAGCTCTGTAAAAACCCTTGAAGTAGAAGTGCAGGGTAAGGAATATGCTCAGATCGTCACTATCAGTGACTCCAGCATAGATGTTGCAACCGTGGAACCTCTTGAGTTTGTCATAACCAACACAGGTTCATCTCCACTCAAGAATATGGAAATCTCATGGGACGAATCCACAGGTGTAATACTTCCTGTATACTCATCCAACACCAAGTACATAAATTACCTTGGGGTTAACGAATCAGCCACAGTAGTGTATTCCGTTATGGCTGATGTAAATGCGGATCCTGGTCTTTACCAGCTTGACATTACACTGGAGTTCGATGACTACAATTCCAATTCAACACAAATAAAGACCAAAGCAGGAATGTTTGTAGGGGGCACCACTGACTTTGACCTCAGCTACTCAGAGAGTGATGAAGGTGAGGTTTCTCTGTCACTTGCAAATGTAGGTAATAACGAGGCTTACTCTGTCAAGGTTTCGATACCGGAGCAGGATAATTTTCAGGCCACAGGAAGTACTTCTACGATCGTAGGAAATCTTGAGAAGGGTGACTATACA
>JAASSR010000013.1 GCA_021767785.1 Methanolobus sp. | reverse complement strand
TATAGAGGTGCCTGAAAGAGCACAGTATATACGTGTGATCATGGAAGAACTTTCCAGAATACAGAGTCACCTGCTTGGGATGGGAGAATATGCATCCTTTGTTGGTTTCGTGAGTATGTTCATGTATACCATCAAGGAAAGAGAAGATGTGATGTCACTCATCGACTCCGTTACAGGAGCACGTATCACACACAGTTATCTTCGTTATGGTGGTGTAAAAGACGACCTTCCAGAAGGTTTCAAGGACGATGTGAAATATGTATTTGGAAACCTCAGGAAAGCTATTGATAATTATGAAGAGCTCTACAGAACCGATGATATATACAGGGCAAGAACTGTAGACATTGGTGTTCTTACAGCCGACGTTGCAAAAGACCTCGGAGTCTCAGGACCACCACTCAGGGCTACAGGTGTTGATTTTGATATTCGTAAGGATGAACCTTATCTTGTATATGATGATCTTGATTTCAAGGTATGCACCAGGACAGAAGGCGATGTATTTGCAAGGATCCAGGTACGTCTTGATGAGATGCGTGAAAGCATGTATATAGTCGAGCAATGTCTTGACCAGATCCCATCCGGACCGCTGTTCCCTGAGGATACTCCATATGGTAAAAGGTCTCCAGTAATGAGAATTCCTGCAGGTGAGGTTTTCCATCGTGTTGAAGATCCACGTGGCGAAATGGGATTCTACATGGTTTCAGATGGTTCGGATAAACCATATCGTGTAAAGATAAGAGGACCTGTGTACCCTACCCTTCAGGCATTACCACCACTTCTTAAGGGTGTTACTGTTGCGGATATCGTAGCAATTGCCGGAAGTATGGACACATGTACCAGTGAGGTTGACAGGTGATTATCATGGAGTTACCGGAAATTCTTTTCAATCCTTTTGTAAGAGGTATCCTTGGTCTGTGTCTCATGGGTGTCGTATTTGTAGGTGCCATGGCAGCTGTATGGTTCGAACGTAAACTTTCTGCAGATATCCAGCAGAGATATGGTCCTTATAGAGTAGGTCCTCATGGACTATTCCAGCTCTTTGCCGATGCCATCAAACTTTTCACTAAAGAAGATATCATCCCGAGAAACGCTGATAAATTGTTGTTCGTTTCAGCACCTATTGTACTGATGGGATCTGTTTTCCTTATGCTGGTAGCAATTCCCTTTGGTGCGGTGGTCATCGATGGTGTGAGTTATCCGATAGCGGCGACTGATATGGATATAAGTGTTCTTTATATAGAAGCCATGTCCGCAATCTCTATCATAGGTATCTTCATGGTTGCATACAGTGCGAATAACAAATTCTCTGTTCTTGGTGCTTTCAGGAACTTTGCACGTATGATCGGATATGAGGTCCCTCTTGGTATCTGTGTAGTAAGCGTTGCCATCATGGCAGGTTCACTGAACATTATAGAGATCGCTGAGGCGCAAAGTCCTCTGTGGTTTATTGTAAAGCAGCCAATAGGCTTTGTTGTGTTCTTCATTGCCCTTATGGCTGATATGGGTCGTCTTCCTTTTGACCAGAACGAATCAGAGGAAGAACTCATTGCAGGATGGATGACCGAGTACACAAGTATGAGATTCGGTTACTGTTTCTTTGCAGAATATATTCACCTGATACTTGGTTCAATGATACTGACTCTGTTGTTCCTTGGTGGATGGAATCTGCCTTCCTTCCTGATCTCAAACCCGATACTTGGTATTATCCTGCCGACTGCTTTCTTCCTTTTGAAGGTTGTTCTGGTAATTCTTGCAATTATAGCGATCAGATGGGCAGTTCCAAGATTCAGGATCGATCAGGTAGTAGACCTGAGCTGGAAAAAACTTCTGCCATTGTCCCTCCTTAATCTTGGATGGGTGATCGGACTTGGTCTGCTGGGGGTGTAAATGAATGGTTATTAAAAATTTAGTAAAAGCTGTTAAGAACATTTACTTTGGCCCACCTGTCACCAGAATGTGTCCGGAAGTTCCCACAAAGCTTTCAGACAGGTTCAGAGGCTTGCAAAAGTTAGATAAAAGTAAATGTATAGGTTGTGGAATATGTGCCAACACATGTCCCAACAATGCTATTAAGATTGTCAGGGCACGTGTAAGTCCTGACAGTGACAAGCAGAGATGGTTCCCTGCAATAGACATTGGTCACTGTCTGTTCTGTGGTCTTTGTATCGACCAGTGTCCAAAAGATGCACTTTCAAGCACTAAGGTATATCTTACAGGTGTGATACGCTGGAACCACGAGGATCTTCTCTTTACACCGGACATGCTGGCAAGGGAAGTTGACATTAATGCAGAAGAAGAAGCTGGTGAAGAGGTGAGCAGATGGACGCCACAATAAGCACAATCATTGAATTGGTTATCTTTGCGATTCTGGCCCTTGTATCGATCGTGTTCTCAATATTTGTAGTGACAGCCAGGGATGTAGTAAGAGCGGCAATCGCTCTTGTAGTAACAATGTTCGTTGTTGCTGCATTTTACATACTACTCAATGCACAGTTCCTTGGTGTTGTTCAGGTATTGGTATATATCGGTGCAGTAGGAGTATTGATACTATTCGCTGTAATGCTTACAAAGAAGGAGTTTGGTACAGATGCTGAATAAAGAAGTCTCATTTACACCAATGGATGTTATCACATCTGTGTATAACTACCTTAAACCACGAATATGGGGAATGATCCTGGCACTTTTATTCCTGTCAGTGATCGTAGTGTCAATTGCTTTTACAAGCTGGCCGACTATGGATCAGCTGCCTCAGAACCTTGAAGATCAGAGTTATATCGAAGGTATAGGAGTGCTGATCTTTACAGAGTTTGTGATTCCTTTCGAAATATTATCAATTGTGCTGTTGTCCTCACTGATGGGTGCTATCTACATGGCAAAAGGAGATGATAACAAATGATACCGATCGCACTTTATCTTGCTCTTGCAGCTATTATCTTCTCCATAGGGCTCTATGGGCTTATGACACAGCGCAGTGGTATCCGTATTCTTATGTGTGTGGAACTAATGTTAAATGCCGCTAACATCAACCTTGTGGCATTCTCAAGCTATCACCATGATCTTACAGGACAGGTATTTGCATTGTTCTCCATAGCACTGGCAGCCTGTGAGGCAGCTATAGGCTTTGCTATACTATTGGCCCTTTACAGAATGAAGGATACGATTAGTCTTGATCATATTAACATACTGAGGTGGTAAAAAATGGCAGTAGAAAATTATGCATTCTTAATACCACTCCTGCCTGCACTTGCCTTTGTGTTGACTTTCTTCCTTGGGAAGAAACTTCCAAAGGGTGGTGCAATTATTCCAATAGTAGCTATTACTATATCATTCGTAATATCTTTACTAATAACATTGAACTTGCTTGCAAACCCTGAAGAGGTCATAAATCAATCATATAGCTGGTTTGCCATACTCAACATCGGTATTCTTGTTGACCCTCTGGCAGCAGTCATGCTTACAATGGTTTCACTTGTAAGTCTGCTTATACATATCTATTCAGTAGGCTATATGTCACATGACAAGTCACCTTCCAGGTACTTTGCCGAGACCGCACTGTTCACAGCTTCAATGCTAGGTCTGGTTCTTTCGGACAATATCCTCCAGCTCTTCGTTTGCTGGGAACTTGTGGGTGTCTGTTCATACCTGCTAATCGGTTTCTGGTATGAGAAACCATCCGCTGCAACCGCAGCAAAGAAGGCCTTCCTGACAACCAGAGTCGGTGATGTTATGTTCCTTGCAGGAATTATTATCCTGTTCTCAGATCTTTTCAAGATATTCAATGGGACGATTCCTGATGGTATCTATATACTCAGGTTTGACGAGATCTTTGCTCACATTCCGGATATTGCAGCAATGAATGCAAACATTTTCGGAATGGAGGTCAGTCACATCACCCTGATAACACTCCTGTTCTTCGGTGGTGCTATTGGTAAATCAGGTCAGTTCCCACTCCATGTGTGGCTGCCTGATGCAATGGAAGGTCCTACAACAGTTTCAGCTCTCATACACGCAGCAACAATGGTTACAGCTGGTGTCTATCTGGTTGCAAGAACATTCCCGATGTTCATCGCAGCCCCCGATTCTCTTATGGTAGTAGCTTATGTTGGTGCTTTCACTGCAATATTTGCAGCAACGATGGGTATAGTCATGAATGATCTCAAGCGTGTACTTGCATACTCCACGATCAGCCAGCTAGGTTATATGATGCTGGGTCTTGGTGTGGGCGCAGCTATAGGTGCTGAAGCAGTAGGTATCTCACTCTTCCACCTGATCAACCACGCATTCTTCAAGGCTCTTCTTTTCCTGTGTGCAGGTAGCGTAATTCACGCGGTGGGTACACATGATATGAGACAGCTTGGAGGTGTTGCAAAGGTAATGCCTATAACAGCAGCAACAATGGTGGCTGCATCCCTTGCACTTGCAGGAATTGGTATTCCAGGAACATCAATTGGTACCAGTGGTTTCTTCAGTAAGGATGCGATAATCGAAAATGCATACCTTTTCGGAGATACGACTGGTGCATGGATACCATATGCACTCTCTATTGTAGCAGCACTTCTGACTTCCCTGTACATATTCAGACTACTTTTCATGACATTCTACGGAAAGCCACGTACTGACTATGGGGGTCATGAGTCACCTGGTTCAATGACAGTTCCGCTTTCAATACTTGCATTGTTCGCACTGTTCTTCGGTGGTCTGACATCAAAGACATTCAATACTTTCGTAAGTGAGACCTTCGTGAACAATTTCGTGAACCTGAACATTCATGAACTTGCATCGATCGGTGGATATCATCTTGCCTCACATGGTGGTCATCATGAACCAATGCTCATCCTCTGGATGCCATTGATTGTTGCACTTGTAGGTTTCCTGATAGCTTTCCTTATATACGGACTTAAGATTGTCAATATGGACAGCCTTGTTTCAAGAAACAACCCGATTTACAAGCTACTGTATAACAGGTACTACCAGAATGCTATATTCACCGACTTTTTCTCGGTCAAGGTGATCTATGAAGGATTCGCCTTTGCAGGACGTGCCATTGAAAGAGGATTTGACTGGATAGTTAACTGGCTTAGTAACCTTACACTGGAGGCTGGTGAATCACTACGTCAGTTCCAGACAGGTGTAGTACAGAATTATGCCACCGTGGTAATAACCGGAGTAAGTCTGCTGGTTATTCTTATTAAAGTGGTAATGGAGGTAATCTGATGGCGCCGATACTCTCAATGATCGTGCTGATTCCTCTGATATTTGCAGCACTTGCATTACTCACAAAAACAAAAGAACAGGCAAGGGCAATAGCCCTTACAGGTACTGTTATTGTACTGTTGCTCACTGTATACATGTACTTTAACTTCGACAGCACTATAGCAGCTAATCAATTCGAGGAACTTGTAGAATGGGTTCCATCCCTTGGAATTACCTATCATCTTGGTGTTGATGGAATCGCAATGCCATTGATACTTCTCAATGCTATTGTACTACCGTTGCTCGTTCTCTTCACATGGAACGATGACAGGAAATCACCAAACAAGTTCTACGCACTTATTCTCGCTACAGAGGGTGCAGTCATCGGTGTTTTCACCGCACTGGACTTTTTCCTGTTCTACATATTCTGGGAACTTACTCTCATACCGCTCTTCTTTATGGTGAGCATATGGGGAGGGCCCAACAAACATCACGCCTCAATTAAGTTCTTTATATACACTCATGTAGCTTCCCTTGTGATGCTGCTGGGTATATTCGGACTTTATTTCGCAGCATGGGACATGACCGGAACCCCTACACTGGACATACCAACACTCATCAGTCAGTTCCAGTTCATTGAATCAGGAATTGCAAAGGATCTTATATTCCTTGCATTGCTCTTCGGTTTCATTGTAAAGATCCCAAGTTTCCCATTCCACTCATGGCTTCCTGATGCATATACTGAGGCACCTACTGCCGGCAGTGTGCTCTTTGTCATGCTCAAGATAGGTGGATACGGTCTCTTTAAGGTCATGCTTCCGATGTTACCATTTACAGCATCGCCAAACATGATGATAAGCATCATGGCAGTTCTTGGTTCTGTAAGTATACTCTACGGTGCATTCCTAGCACTTTCACAGAAGGACCTCAAGAGAATGGTTGCATATTCCAGTGTAAGCCACATGGGTTACGTAACACTTGGTGCAGCCGGTCTGGTATCATTATCCGTTTCCGGAGCAATGTTCCAGCAGTTCTCACACGGACTTATAATGAGTGTTATGTTCATGTCATGTGGTATCATTAACAATGCAACAGGCACACGGATAATCAATGACCTTGGAGGTCTTGCACAGAAGATGCCAAAACTGGCAGTCATTATGGTACTTATATTCATGGCTTCCCTGGGACTTCCGGGTCTTAGTGGTTTCATTGCAGAAGTATCCGTACTTGCAGGAAGCTTTGTTAACCTTCCAGTATACGTAATGATCGCACTGCTTGCAATTGTGATAACTGCAGCATATCATCTTTGGGCTCTTCAGAGAGCAATGTTTGGTGTGTACAATGAAAGACTCGGTACAGTAACTGATATCAGCACTTATCAGACCTTTTCAATGGGAGTTATTGCAATACTCGTACTTTACTTCGGACTTAATCCAAGCCCGGTGCTTGATATGATGTTGACGAACTCAGAACACATAATAAGCCTTATGGCTGCAATGGGGGTGTAAAATATGGATCTGATGCTATTAGCACCTGAAATTACCATTGCTGTCACAGGACTGGCGGTATTGATCATCGGATTGTTCCTTCCAACAGGTTCAAAGAAGATCCTCGGTTATCTGGCATCTCTTGGTGTGCTTATTGCTCTGGCCCTGACGATCTCAAGTCTTGGGACAGAAGCACTGGTATTCTATGACACAGTATCAATTGATGCCCTGTCACAGTTCTTCAAGATAGTCTTCCTTGTGGTCGCATTACTTTTTACCATCGCAGGTATCAAGTACACAGAGGGCCACAGTAACACAGAAGAGTTCTTTACCCTTGGTTTATTCGCAACCATCGGTATGATGTTCGTTGCGTCTGCAAACGACCTAATGGTACTCTTCGTTGCATTCGAACTTGCAAGTCTTGCAACCTATGCTCTTGCAGGTTTTGAGAAGAAGAATGCAAAATCACTTGAAGCAGCAATGAAGTATTTCATCATCGGCTCACTTTCAGCAGCACTTATGCTCCTTGGTATATCATACATATATGGTGCAACTGGCACAACCAGCATACCTGAAGTTGCAGCTAATGCAGGGGTACTTTTATCAAGTCCGATAGGTCTTGTTTCAGTTGTTCTTCTGATAGCGGGATTCGGTTTCAAGATAGCTCTTGTACCATTCCACATGTGGGCACCCGACACATATCAGGGCTCACCTTCAGTTGTATCTGCACTGCTTGCAGCAGGCTCCAAGAAGATGGGTATTGTAGCAGCCTTTAAGGTATTCATTATTGCACTCATAGCTCTTCAGGCTGAATGGCAGACAGCATTTGCAATACTTGCAGTGATTACCATGACATATGGTAATGTTGTGGCCCTTAACCAGAAAAGTGTCAAAAGAATGCTTGCATATTCTTCACTTGCACAGGCTGGTTACATCACAATGGCATTTGTTGTACTTACGCCGATAGCACTTGGTGGTGGCATATTCTATGCACTGTCGCACGGTTTCATGAAAGCAGGAGCTTTCATTGCAACAGCCGCCGTGACCTACATGGTACTTTCAGAGAATAAGGATTCAAATGATCCTGATCACATCGATAACTTCAGAGGTCTTGGTAAGAGAATGCCGATAACTGCTCTTTCAATGACAGTGTTCGTATTTGCACTGGCAGGTATCCCGCTCACAGCAGGTTACATGAGCAAGTTCATATTGTTCTCATCAACCATCCAGGCAGGTTTTGTGTGGCTTGCAGTAATTGCAATACTTAACAGTGCAATTTCACTGTATTATTATGCAAAAGTCGTCAAGTACATGTACTTCCTTCCAACAGACAGTGAGAAAGTATCAGAACCATTCCCATACACTGTTGCAATGGTGATTGCAGTGATCTTCGTACTTGCAATTGGTTTCTGGTCAGAGCCATTTGTCTACTGGGCGATGGAAGCAGCAAAAGTATTGATTCCGGGAGGTATGTAATATGGCAGATTGTGATCTTTGTGGGGTCGCCATTCCAACAGTTGTTCCTGTAAGAGTATACAAACCCAAATATGCCCATTCCTATCCACATGGAATGTGGCAGGGCCTTTGTGAAGGATGTCTTAACGCTGGAAAAAAGACCCATGACTCACAGGCAGAGTCTCCAAGTTGCGGTGTTGCAGGAAAATGTGATCTCTGCGGTACAATAGCACAACTTTACGATGTAACTATCAGCAGGCCTTCATTCTCAAAAGGGGCTGAGGAAGACATCGTAGGTCTCTGTAAAAAATGCCTTGGTTCTATCAATGAGGCATATGAGGCATGGGAAAAACAGAAGGCTGAAGAAGAGCACGAACACCATTAAGTATTAAAATAGAAGACCGGTCTGACCGGTCATATCTTTTCTTTTTTGTGATTACATTCAATAATTGTTTCAATATGTATTTTTGATATTATTCTCTTAATAGAACAGCAGATATGCTAGACCTGTTAGTCCAAGACTTGTAACTCCCATCAAAGCTCCACCAAGGGTATAACTTTTCAGAACTTCAGATGTCTCCAGCTCTGCCAGATCCTTGTAGATCCAGAAGAAAGGATCATTGAAATGTGAGATCAGGAAAGTTCCGGAAGCCATTGAAAAGAGCACGATCTCAGGAGGCATTCCAAGTTCAGGTACAAGGGGTATTACTATTGAAGGCGCAACAAGCATTGTAACGACGCGGGAACCCTGTACACTCTGTATGGCAACTGCGATAAGGAAAGGTACAACAATTGCCGGCAGTGGCATTACAGTCAGTAAACGTCCCATCTCCCCTCCCACTCCTGTCATTGCAAGAGTGGCACCCAGTGCACCACCTCCACACATATCAAGGATAACCACTCCGCTTCTTTTTATTGCTTTTTCAATCCAGTTTCTGGCATTTTCAAGCCCGAATTGCCAGGAAGCAAATAAGAATGATATAATCACTCCGATTAGCAGTGCCATATCCGGTTCACCGATAATATCAAACAGAGCCAGATCTGTAAACACATCCGTAAAAATGAATGCTACAGGAATGATTATTGGTGAATAGGCAGGGATTCTCCCGGTCATTTTTCTATCTGTATGTTCGTCCTTTTTTTGAATATCATTAATGAAACTGCTCTTATCCCCGGAACTCAGGAATTTGACAGCATAAAGGTAAGAGATAAAAGAAACAATAAAAGCAATAATGATTCCGGGAATCATTATGTCACTCTGAATTATACCTAATTCATAGGCAGCAGAATATATGACAGGTGAGGGATAGACAAGGTTATATGATGCCAGTGTTCCAAAAACAAGAGTAGAGGCAGTAAGAACTTTTGGCAGATTCTGTTTGACCTTGATCTCCCTGGCTACCGGGATAAATATAACATAGGCCAGAATGCAACACATAAGAGGTACCGAGAAAATAAAACCAAGAATATTCAGCCCGAACAGTGGTTTGACTGAAATTCTGATGATATCCTCTGCAATTAGTCTTGCACCGCCTGTTCTGTGCAGTATGATGCCGATTATACTGCCTGCAGCAATAATTATAGCAAAATTGGAAAATACATTTCCCATTCCGGTTGTTACTGCTTCAATAGTATCAGACGCCTCGCCGGCGAGTAATCCTGCTATAACGGATGTTAAAAGAAGGCCCAGAAAAGGATGTATTCTAAAACGTGCTGTAAGTATTAATATTAAGATAAGTGAAAATACAAAAACAATTAACGGCTGCATCAATAGAAAATCGGTTTAGAGTAGTATAAACCTTACCCTGAGAGGCAGTCTACTCTTTAACCGTTTTTTTTTTGAGACTTAATCTTCAACATAAAGCAAATACAGGCAACTATTCTCTCTCATTTCCATGAATCCCTGGGTTTCCGTAATTCCGGCTTTTTCCAGTAATACCTTTTTCCATGATTCAGGAGGTAGTGCAATCTTTCCGGTATATGCCTTTGCTGCTATCTGTGCATATTGAAGTGGTTTTCCAGCTATCTTTATTCTCTTTGCTACTTCCTTGCGGTATGTCTGGTGCATCATACATGCACTGTGTGCAGCTGAAGGCTGGATTGTGTGATTATAGTGATCGGTTGCTTCCATATGTACAGGATTGAAATTCCCTATGCGCTTGATATATTCTCTGATCGCTTTTGAGAATGGACATACCTTGGTAACAAAACCGTACTCACTTATCTGTCCGATGTGTTCGAATGATGAAAGGACAGATTCACCATTAGTAACAGCATTTGCAAAATCGTCCCATGTCTGATATTCTTCCTCAGGAACGGACTTTGCAAGTGATTCTGCCTGTCCAACCATATAATTTGTAAATCCTTCTACTCCCTGCTTATCAGAGATATCCTCGAAGAAGAGAAATACTGATACATCAACAAAAGGGTTTGACTCTATATTTTCAGCCATATGATCACCATTAATCGATTATTTCTTCTCCGGCACTCTTACCTTTTACAATAAGTGCAAAAACACAGGATGCATTACGTAGTATACTTTTAATATGCCTTTCATCAACGTTTATCCTGGCAAGGTTCTCAGGTACCATCTTTACTTCACCTGTCATTCCTTTATTTGCAAGTTGAAGGCATTCAAGTGCCTCTTTAGCAACTGTGATGTTATTTGCTGCAACTTCTCTGAATTTCTGGTGTGTTATGCAATAATTTGAAACTGCGGAATCTCTTATGCGGTTGTTATAGCTATCTGCAACGTCAGTATCTGAATCGGGAATAGGTCCGATCCTGGAGATGTATCTTTCCATTGTCGGTGATATGGGGCATGTTTTTAGTGCATATACATAACCAATGACATCTCCGTCCTTGTCAGTGATGGCCAGATCAGTCTGGACACTGACAGCTCCTTCAACTGTCAGGGATGTCCTTCCGTCCTTCATTGCCACATTAAAAGCGGGCCATCCCACGTATGCTTCTTTCCCCATCCTTTCAGCATAGCTCTCACCTACGCGAAGCCAATATTCCACGACACCTTCTGTTCCGGCTTTGCTGACCATATCATCAACAAGCGAGTATATTGCAATGTCCATCATGATTACAGATCTCCTTTATCGTATTGGGTCCGTTTGTTATTATACTATATTTATATATTAATTGTTTTAATGGTTTTTATTCTTTGCCATTGAATTATTAAAATTATATTAAAATTAAGTTATTTTAATCCATTTTAATTCGGGGTTATCAGGATACAACTGTTCTGTAGTTTCGTTGTCCTCTTTGATTATCTGCAATGCTTCTTCTTCCGACCTTACCGTCATTTCAAATGGACTTTCACCGACAACATCATATCTGAGAAATAATTTTCCGTTTTTTGTCATTAAAAGCTTCACATAGTCTTTATCCAAAGATTCAAGCCCAAGTTCGTGTCCTTTTTGACTTTTTGCAGTCCAGATTCCCAATTCAGTCTCTGTAGCAGATATTGCCTCGCTTTTTGTTTCATTTGACTGATCCATTTCTTCTGTTTGGATATTCATATTATTCTCAACAGAAAAAGACAGATCTGTAGATGAAGAACTCCCTGAAAGCATCAATGTGGTGCCATCAGTATTTTCAGAGTTATTATCCATTTTTACGAGAGAATGCAGCATCCGGGTGAATTCAGTTCTTCTATTCTGATCCTCTCTATTGGATCTTTCCAGATGCTGTGTCCATATATTTTTCATGAAGGCCAACCGTTAAATTGCTTTATTTTTTTCAATATAGATCATACTAATATTCTCCGAATAGAATCCTGTAGTTTATCCAGTGATCCTGAATCCAGAAGAAGGAACATGTCTCCATAGATCGTACCAGCCCCGACTTCCTTTTCTGAAGAATATACCATGAACATTGTTTCGATGTTGAGGATCCCTTCCGGATTATTATCTATCATGTTCAATCCCCTGTCAAGAATATCCACAATAGTACCGATACTTATATCAGGTACAGAGTGTAGAATTTTGAGGTCCAGGAACGATGCCAATGAGTTGAGGTAAGATCCTGCTATTATGTTGCCTGTTTCGAGAAGTGCAGATTCATAGATGCTCGGATCTTCATCGTGAGCAATATTCTCCAATAACAGATCACTTAGATATACCGCATTCCCGAATTCGAAAAGAAGTATGGTAAGGCCTTTTATATCTCCGTATACAGGAATCATTATACTCGTCATAGTTATGGATTCAGGTATTGTATCTATGATAGTTGACGGCTCAAAAAGCCTGGCATCAGATAGATTCAACTGGACTCGTTTTTCTATCAAAAGAGAAAGTGATGTAGTCGCATTTCCCATTCCTATGCTTCCTATTTCTTTAAAAGCATCAATTGAAAAATTATCCAGTTCTCGGCTCATATAGTTCATTCCTTCTTCTCTTCAAGTTCAACACTTACATCCTCTTCCATGAAGAATTTATCACCCATGTAAAACCTAATGTATTCTTCTTTTCCACCCTTGAACACACGTATCTTTGCTCCTTCTTCTTCAGCAAGATTCAGGAAAAGTCCTTCGAATCTGGAGATGATTTTTTCATCATGTGCATCTTTATTGATCAGTCCTACCAGAAGTAATTCATTGGCAGCAAATCTCTCTGCCATTTCAGACATGAATTCATAGGTCTTTTTCTCTCCTTCCGTTAGCAGTAGCTGAGTGACTGGTTCAAAGACAATTGCGCACCCTTCGGGAAGTTTGCTGGTGAGCTCGAAGAACTTATCAAGTTCTTCTGTAGGCAGTTTTATGATGCCTTCCTCATTGTTCACCTGTTCACATGTCGAGGATATTTCTATGAATTTCATAGCACCGATATCCATCAGATCTCCTATCTTCTCCCTGTACATTGCAGTACGGGGCTGTGTGGATACCAGAACTGTATTTACCATTTCTCCATAAAGCCGCAGACATACCTCGATTACAGAATCTTCATATCTGGTTTTTGGAGTATATTCGATCAAAGTGGACCTGCTGAGAAGTGTTGACATCTGGTCAACTTCCGGCACATCTTCCATTTCATCTTCAGACCTGACTGGCTTTGTAAATACCATTCCTTCTATAAGGAAGTCTCCAAGTTTATCTCGGGGTATCGTCCTGAATGCCTGAAACATCAAAAAACCGGCAGCAGCAAAAATACTTGTGTAGACAGCACTCCAGAATCCCAGAAATAAAAATATCATTTCAGTTATATTCGTATTCTGTAAGCTCACCGCGATGGAAGGGAATATTGCTGTTGTTATCAGAAATATGGATGTTAGCGCAAGGAGCAGCCATGCAATTGATCCTTTCTGAGTCTCAAAATAAACCTTCACCCAGAAATATATAGCTGCCAATCCACATGCCAATGATATGGAAATGAAAAGTATGTGTATTATTGTTATATCCGGAGTTAACATCCTGAAGTCACCTATATTTTAGTTTCTATATATTATTCTCTTTTAATTATTAATATATTTTTATACCTTTGAGTGCACTCTTAACTGTAAGTTCCCCGTTTTCCGTGTCAAGTATTATTGTACGCCCGTAATTCTTTCCCGTATCTTCTGCTGCAATTGGTATTTTTAGTTCCTTGAGTGTTCTTTTTGTAGCCGCAATATTTCTTTCACCAATATTAAGCTGGGTTTGTGAATTGAATGAGAACATACTTGCACCACCTGCTATTTTGGCAGTGGTTCGGTGTTTGTAGGCACCTTCATCTACCATGGTGTCCAGAAGTAAAGGGATGCCTGTATCCGCAAATTTGGCAATATTGTCTTTAGATCTTGCCTGCTCTCTGCTTGGGAGCATTATATGCACTATTCCACCGACACCTGTGCTTTTATCATAGAGAGAAATACCCACACATGATCCTAATCCAAGGGTAGTGATCTTTGCAGGTTTTTTTGCCACAGCACTGTCTGCCATTCCAACTATGATCATATTTATCTTGTACGCATTTCTTCTATCCTGTCAAGTATCGATTGTAAAGAGGTAGAATCCAGAAGCATGAACATATCACCGCTCAGGCTACGGTGCTGATCTTCTCCTTTGATCTCAAAAAGTGTCGTTAGACTGAAAACATGATCCATTCTTCCGCTGGTAACTTTTCTTGCCTTTGTAAATATCTCATCGGAGTTTCCTTCGGATATTGCAGGTATAGATGGAATAATAGAGAGATTCAGGAATTTTGAAAGAGCATTATAATAGCTTCCGGCAAGAATGTTGGCCACTTCAATAAAAGCAGATCGTTTCATGTAATTATCTTCACCAGGATTTTCTTTCAGTAGCATTTCGGCAAGAATATCGGAATTATCCTGCTCGATCATGAGGATGAATCCTCCGTTCAGGTCCCCCATCACTCTTACTATCGCACCTATCCTGTCCGAATTTATATTTTCATTAAGATCTCTGGCTTTAAGCAGTGTGAGAGAAGAACTACTGACCTTTATTGATTTGTCCACAAGTTGAGACAGGGCAGTTGTTGCATTTCCCATTCCTATGTTTCCTACTTCATTAAGTGCGTCATAGTAAAATTTTTCAAGTACTATGTTCATTGAGCTCTCTCCTTTCATATCATTTTATCGATACGTTCAAGTATGGTATCCATGGAATCCGGATCGAACATTGTGAGGAAAAGACCATTTGTCCTGTTACCCTGGATTATGAATAATGTATCAAAAAGAAGCGCATATTCTGCCTTTTTACTCATTTCTATAAGTATCTGATCAATGATGGCGCCAAGCATGTCAAATGTCTGCATAGGTGTGGATATTTTTATATCCAGCCCCAGGAAATCCGACAATGAACTTACATATGACCCTGCAAGGATATGACCTACTTCTTCTATGAGTGACTGGTTAAAAGGGCTCAGTATATCTACCTCTTCTTCACTGGAAATTATGTTGCATATGGTACGGGCCGCTTCTTCAGGCAGCAGCATCATAATGTATCCTTCGATATCTCCGCTAACATGCATTATGACGCCAGATACTATTGTATCCGCCCCTCCGGCAACCTCAGGAACTTTTTCTATTAATTCAACTTTGAGTGCAGGAACTTCTATTTTTACCTCGGTAGATATCATTTTTGACAGTGAGGTAACAGCATTTCCTACACCGATATTAACTATTTCCCGCAATGCACTGGTCTGTAATTCACTCAGACTTGAGATTTTGTGTTTCATGTGTAGCCTCCTGTTTTGTATTTTAGATGCCATGACTTCCAGAAAAAGTCTATAGTCATTTCTGGTAAATTCTCTCCTTGGAATTATATGGCTTGAAAAGATCTTTGGAAGGACCTATAAGAGTCTCTGTTTTACCCATTACAAAGAAGCCGTCCTTTCCAAGTGCGTTATAGAAGTCCATGTAAAGTTGTTCCTGCAACTCCTTCTGGAAATAAATGGTGACATTTCTACAGAACACTGCATCAAAACCGCTCATCTTAGGACCTGATATGAGATCCTGTTTTTTGAACTGTGTAATTTTTTTCAGTTCCTCGGAGATTATATAATTACCATCTTCTTTTGTGAAGTATTTTTTAAGGAATGCAGGCCTGACATCTTTCATTTCGGCATCTGAATAAACACCTTTTTGTGCTTTAAGAAGACTCTCTTTATCAATATCAGTCCCGGTAATTTTAATATTGTACTCGCTTAGACGTCTGCCAAGAAGATAATCCAGCAACATTGCAATGGAGTAAGCTTCGACTCCGATGGAACATCCGGCACTCCAGATACGTATGGATCTCAATCCGCTATTCTTTGATTTTATTATTGCAGGTAATACTTCATTTTCCACAATTTCATAGACTTCGGGATTCCTGAAAAAATTGGTGACGTTCACTGTTAGTGTTTCCATAAGTTTTGGATATTCACTATTGTCATTCTGAAGAATTTTTACATATTCTTTGTATGATCTGACGTTAGTTGCACGCAACCTTACATCTATCCTTCTTTTAAAATGAGAATCCTTGTACTGATCACTGTTAAAATCAAGTTTCCTATGGATCATTTTTTTAAGCATTTCATAGTCTTCATCCTTTTTTTGAGCGGTTTTAAGCATGTTATCCCTCTGCAAATTCTATAGTCACATTGTTTCCATCCCTCAAAGGGGTTGTAAATCTGGCAGGAACATTATTAACAAGAAGTCTCATCCTCTTGCCAACAAGTTCCTCTTTCTTAATATCCATGAATTCAAAAAGATCTGAGAGAATAGGTTCTGCTTCTAATCCGGATTTATATTCTATATTGTCCCCGTCACTTACCCTGTCTGAAAAAGATGCTTTTTTTCCGTTAAGGGTAATCTGTGATTTTGACCCTTTGAATGTGACTTTGTCACCATTTAGCATTACAGAGACCTTTTTCCCTTCTTCAGGTCTGCCAACTATATTCTCAATTCTGTATTCAAACTCGGTCTTTTCCACAATGATAATGTCATTATCCTGAATGCTTCGCGTAGAGAATTCGGATCTGTCTATAATCTCTCCGTTCAGACTGAGATTATAATCTATTCTGTCAAAATGACGTATCTGGTCGTTAATTGTAAGAGTTATCTTTTCATCGATATCAGTTCCATATTCTATTTTCAGGATATTCTCAAGGCTAGGATTTCTTATTATAACGTCAGCTCTGTCGGGAATGCTGTCTTGAAAAGATGCTGTTTTACCATTAATACTGACATAAGGTTCTAATTCTAACTCTTTTCCATTGACATTGACTTTGAAAATTGCAGGTATATCCTGCTCTTTAATCAGTTCCTCAATTTTCAGATCTGCATCTTTACCATCTACAGGAGCTTTAAATTCTATAACAGAACCTTTTTTAACAGGATCCCCAAGGCTTGCTTCTTTACCGTTAAGGATTATCTTTGAATGCTCCCCCATCTTTCCCGGTATTGTAAGGGGTCTGGAATTTACAGTTAAGGTCAATGCCATTCCGGGACGAGGATAGAGTTTCTTAACCTTTGCTGCAACCAGGGTATCCATTACAGACAGACCATTGATGTCCATTAGATGCATTTCTGAGCCGTTCACAGTGACATCAATGAATTCAATTCCATCATTAAAGGTAGCCATGCTTGCAATTCCAAGAGGAGTTATCATATCCGCACCGGTAACCTCACCGGTAGTATCTGTAAAATCCTCTACCTGTTTTGGTAGCCGGGATCCAATTCTCTGAATCGGAATTTCAAGGTGCTTTGAAAGATGCTCTCTCAGTCCTGCAGTCTGTGAACCTCCTCCTACAAGAGCAATAGCACGTGGAGTTTTATTGTTGATTTTTTTAATCTCTTCGGCAATATGTTGTGCCAGTTTATCCACTTCATCTTCTATCTCTGAAATTATCTGTTCAACGGGGACTTCTGAACTTACTCCAAAGATGTCTTCAAGCTCTATCTTATCTTCTGTTGTGAGGGCTTTTTTAATTCCCTCGCCTTTTTTGAAATCCACAAGATAATAGTCACATATAAAATCGGTTATTTCGTCACCGGCCTCAGGAACCATTCCATATCCGATAACAGTTCCGTTATCAGTAATGGCTATATCAGATGTACCTGCCCCTACATCCACAAGAGCTATGTTAAGTTTGCGCATGTCTGTCGGTATGGCAACATTCAATGCAGCAATAGGTTCAAGCGTAACACTGGAAGCTTCCAGTCCGCATCTGTCAAGGACAGCAAACATGCTACTTATTACTGCATCGGGAAGGAATGTAGCAAGAACTTCTATTGAGACTGAACTTCCTTTCTGGCCGATCACATTTGAGATTATCTGGCCGTCCAGTTCATAGTTCACCACAGAATAGCCTACACAATTAAAACCCTGGTCAATATCTACTTCATTCCCTGCATGTGCAACAGCCTCAAATTCAAGCTCTGATATATCTTCTTTTGTGATCTCTTTGTAAGGTAGTTCTACTGAAAGTTTGACCCTGGATGTTTTTAGTGCTCTACCTGCAACTGCAACGGATACCTTTGATAACTTTTGCCCGATCTTTTCCTCAAGTTCTTTCCTGACCTCATCGACCGTTTTAGCTACTTTTTCGACATCATGTATCTGGCCGTCCTGCATACTTCTTTCATTATGCTCATGTATGCAGGCAGCTTTAATCTTCAGGTGTTCACACTCTGTAATGAGCCCTACAACGGTCCTTGTTCCGATATCAAGAGCAAAATGGGCAGTATCCATCTTATCCCATCATCTTTTTCATAATAGCTGCCATTATTACATCCGTGGCCCCGGGTTCGAAAAGCATGTTGAATTCATTTTTTGAATTCGTTGAAGGGATGCGACATTCGCCTTTAACTACAATGAACTGATCAGCAAGATCTCCTATTTCCTCCTGAATGAAATCACCAACGCCCTCCATGTTAACCTGGATGCTTGGTTCTCCTACATTAAGGTTGATACCCAGAAACTCATTAACAACTTTCATATAAGCACTACAGAGATTGATTCCCATTTCCCTTAGTTTTTTTACCTGAGTCTCTTCTATTTTGTTTGTTGTACCTATTGGTTTTTTCATCAGGAGATCCGAAAAGGAAAACGCTGAGAATTTTGGAAGTAATATTAATGTACCGCCGTTAACATCACCTGATATATGTAGGTGGATTCCCACTACACTCTTGTTTTTTCCATCTTCGTCACTCTTTGCGATTATGTCATCAAGACTTAGCATTTCAACAACCGGTATGTCGATCTTAACATCTCTGCTAACCATTTTTGAAAGAGATGTGGCCAGATGTCCCATTCCAATGTTTCCGGCTTCCTGAAATGCTCCTTTTGCCATTTCGTCCATTTCTGCCATATTATTTCCCTCATATTTAGATCAATGTAGCAATATCCAGGATAAGTGCGACACTTCCATCCCCAAGAATAGTTGCACCAGCAAATCCCTTCAGGTTTTTCAAAAGTTTGTTGTCCAGTGATTTTATGATCACTTCTTGCTGTCCCAGGAGTTCGTCAACTACAAGTCCGATGTTGCTTCCCATTCTTTCGACCACAACAACGATAAGGTTCTCTTTTTCTTCCTGTTCAGTGGGACAATCAAGTACATTGTGTAATCTCAATAATGGCAGTACCTCACCTCTGAGAAGTATTACCTCTTTTCCTTCGATGGTCTTTATGTCACTGGCCTTGATACCTACATCCCGGATCACATTGCCCAGAGGTACAGCGTAGGTTTCATTGGCTACTGTAACCATTAGTGACTGGATGATAGCTACTGTCAAAGGTAGCTGGAGTTTCATGATGCTGCCCTGTCCCTGAACAGAACTGATCTTTACACTTCCTCCAAGTGCTTCAATCTTTGTTTTAACAGCATCCATTCCGACACCTCTGCCTGAGATGTCCGTAACGACCTTAGCTCCGCTAAAGCCAGGCATGAAAATGAGATTGAGAGCTTCAGTGTCTGAAAGTTTGTCTACTTCTTCCCTGCTGATAATTCCTTTCTTAACAGCTATATCTCTGAGATTGTCAGGGTCCATTCCTTTACCGTCATCTTCCACCTCGATGAGGACACTGTTCCTTTGACGTGATGCGGAAAGCCTTACAAGGCCTGCAACTGGTTTACCCAGTTCTTTACGTTCTTTCTGGGATTCTATTCCATGGTCAACGGCATTACGAAGAAGGTGTACAAGCGGATCGCCGATTTCGTCAAGAACGGTTCTGTCCAGTTCGATCTCTTTTCCCTCTATGATGAGATTGATCTGTTTTCCTTCAGATTTTGCAAGATCTCTTACCATTCTTGGGAACCTGCTGAATATCTGGTCAATAGGCACCATTCTTGATTCCATGACTTCTGTCTGGATCTCATTCGTAAGACGATCCAGATTTGCAAGTGACTCGTCAAGATCCTTTGCTTTTAGATCAGAAGCGAGTTGATTCAGTCTGATCTTATTAATGATCAGTTCTCCCACAAGGTTCATCAGATTGTCAAGTCTTTCAATATTCACTCTGACACTCTGTATACTTTTGACTGCATCCGGCCTTTTAACAGCAGTTTTATTTGTGCTGTTGGACTCTTCAGTTTCAGCTTCTTTTTTATCCTGCTCTTTCTTTTCGGTTCCGTTACTCTCTGAAACCGTCGTGGGTATTACATCTTTTACTTCAGATATCTTCTTTATAGTGTCTACTATTTCTTCATCAGTGGATTTTGTGGAAAATATAACCGTGAATTCAAGGTCAAACTTTTCATCTTCAAGTTCGGCTTCACTTGGTTCACATTTGATAATTTCTCCCATCTTTGTGATATTGATTAGAACCAGTGTTGAACGGGCTGATTTAAGTACGCATGACTCATCCAGGATTACTTTTAAAGATATGACTCTGCTCCCTTCTGCAGATGCATCATTTACAGCCCTTTTTTCATTATCGGATAATTCTACGTTAATCTCTGTTTCGCTTTCATTTTCAGCTGGTAGTTCTTTAATGATCTCATTTTTTATTATATTGGTACTTGAATCAACAGTCTCTTTAATATCTTGCGTGCACAGTGTGCCTTCCATGGCACTTGCCATATTAGCCTGAAGATGACTGATATCCACTTTTTCATCACTGTCGACTGTATCAACAAGTGCTTCGAGAGTGTCCAGGCATTCAAATAGAATATCTATGAGTTCGTTGCTCACATCTACCTGTGACTTTCTGACCATATCCATGAGATTTTCCATTTCATGGGTCAGTTCAGAAATAGTGCTGAATCCCATTGTTGCTGACATTCCCTTTAAGGTATGTGCCGAACGGAACATTGTATTAATGTATTCCATCTCATTTGGATTTTGTTCAAGTCCCAGTAATGAATCGTTAAGTTGCTGCAGATGTTCATCTGACTCTGCTTTAAATATTTCTTTATATTCTGACATATCCATGGTCACACCAACCCTGAGATCATCGTTATTTTCATCTTTTCCACTAACATTTCAATCACCGGATGAATTCAGCAGACGTACAATTTCAGTTGATACCTTCCTCAGGGGAACAACAACATCAGCGAGTTTTCTCTGTACAATTGCTTTTGGCATACCGTATACAACGCAGGATTTTTCATCCTCTGCAATTGCTTTTCCTCCTGCTGTCTTAATTTCTTCAATACCATCTGCACCATCCGATCCCATACCGGTTAGAACAGCAGCTACGATGTTTGATCCGTAGATGGGTACCAATGATCTGAAAAGTACGTTTGCACAGGGCCTGACACCCTGTTCACGTGGTTTTTGATTTAGTGAAATTACTTCATGATAGACACCATTCTTTTCAGTAGAAACTATCTCCATATGATAGTTCCCGGGAGCAAGGTATACGTGTTCGGCTTGAAGTATATCTCCATTTCTGGCCTCGGTTACTTTCAGTTGTGATTGTCCGTCAAGTCTTTGTGCAAGTGATGCGGTAAATCCGGCAGGCATGTGCTGGACAATTACAACAGGAGCTTTCAGGTTTCCTGGAAGTTTAGGAATTACCTGCTCAAGTGCACGTGGGCCACCCGTAGAGGAAGCAATAGCAATGATCTTTCCATTTGCATGGTGTTGAGCCTTTTTGCTTGTCTGCTTCTTAGGTTTTGTATGGAAATTATTTTCTTTATTTTCTCGTGATTTCACGTGTTCTTCCATGAACCCAAGTTTTTTCAGGTCCACTTTAGAAGCCATTTTTACTTTTTTGCGGATCTCAATAGCAATGTCCGCAATATTTACACTAATATTTCCGGAAGGTTTCTGTATGAAATCAACTGCTCCATACTCGAATGCATTTAATGTACTTTCTGCTGACCTTGAGTCGACCGCAGTCAACATGACAACTGGTGTCGGACATTCGCTCATGATATAACCAAGAGCATGCAGTCCATCAAGTACAGGCATCTCGATATCCAGAGTTACTACATCAGGTTTGAACTTCTCAACCTTTTCAACAGCTTCAAGTCCGTTCCTAGCAACAGCTGTAACTCTAATATCAGGGTCTTCTTTTAGTATGTCCGAGACAACCTTACGCATGAGAGCGGAGTCATCGACTACAAGCGCATTGATAGTCATGTTACATTACTTTTCCAATTACTTCCAGAACCTTTGCTGCATCAAACGGTTTAACTATAAAATCAAGCGCTCCTGTTTTTAGTGCATCAGTGACAACAGATTGTTGTCCGATGGATGAACACATCACCACTTTTGCATCAGGGTCCATCTCCATTATCTTTTTTAGTGCATCAATCCCTTCCATATTTGGCATGACAATATCCATGAAGACAAGTTCCGGGTTAGCTTCAGGATATTTATTTACGGCATCAAGTCCATCGACACATTCGGCAACGACTTCATGGCCGTTCTTTGTTAATATGTCTTTGATAACCATTCGCATGAAGGCTGCATCATCCACAATCATTACTTTTACCATTTGTTCATATCTCCCATATTTGGTATTGTATAATCTGTGCAAAAATCGCACTATTTATTAGTAGAATATGGATTGTATTTCTACGTAATTATATAGTGTATAATATAATATATTAATTTATTGTTTATTCAATTTGAACCAGGCAAATGGTTAATATCAAACTGTTATAATCTGAAAAGCAAAATTTGCATTTGTGCAGTTTACACGATAGATAAATATTTATGAGCGATATAAAACTTAATATTATTATAGTATATTATATTATTGTTTATACTGACAGGGTAATTATACCATAAAGATACCTTCAATGCTCTCAAAAAATATTCAAGCTGCAATCGATAATAGTATCAATAGTATGCAGAATCTGACAAGAATACTGATCCCTGATGATATGGCCACGATCCTGATCCCCACTTTCGGCCCGAATATTGCTATATATCGTGGTAAAAGTGCTCTGATACTGAATATAGGAAGCATGAACATACTTCCGAGCATAAGTACGATCATTGCCTGTAAATAAGATATTCCATTGCTACTTATCATTGGACCAAGAAGTGATATGCCAAGAATTGGGCTTGCAACGTAACTGGTCAGCGGTACAATACTTTCTGCCGGTATCCCGAAAAGGTCTGCAAGCGGCAATACACTGAATATCTCGAATGCGCCGCGTTCCCTGAGAATGAACACAATTGTTGTCATTGAAAGATAGATAACAGCGATCTTTGTGAATAATCTGCGATTACGTTTCAGAGACTTCTTTACAGCATCTTTTAAAGTTACCTTCTTTGATGAGACAGTTTCACCATATTCGCATTTGTTTTTCGTGAGGAATATTTTGCTGGCTATTATAATTATACTGACCTTTACAATGGCGGTCAAAATAAACACCATCACATAAAATCCACCTACAACAGGTCCCAGTGCAGGTAGCACAATTGGGATCTGATAAGTGATAATTTCCCTCACGTATGCAGGAGTACTATTGAGCATAGCACATAGTATCGCTTCTTTATCATTGATACAACCATTTTCCTTGAAATTGACCACCATACCGTTTGCAGCGACAGTAGAACCCAATGCTATCAGGAATGACGATGCACATGTGTCGGGAAGGTTTGTATGCTTAAAAAGAGGTTTTACGATTCCTGAGAACTTTTGCATGAATCCGAGTTCTATAAGGATGCCTGTTCCAAACAGTCCTAAAAATATCATTATAAGAATGGGAACAGCGAAATCCATTACCTTAAGGAAAACAGAGAACATGGGGTTATTGTACGTGGCAGGAAGTAAATTAAATTATCGTTGACCAATTTTCATCGGATTTGTTCTTCATAAACTCATTGATATCATTCAGAAGGTTGACAATTTCTTTGATTTCCATCTCAATAATGTCTTTTTGTGTGGAAATTGACCTGAATGTGTGAGAATCAGGTTTTAGTTTTGGTTCCATAGCTTGAATACTTTTGACTAGATGTTCAATAGCTTCAGGATTCAGATCGAACCGATTTTTGTTGACTTTTACTACTTCTATAAGTTCTTCTGTACTTTTAAAGGCTTGAATGTTGAAATCGAAAAAAAGATCTATATGCTCATCAGACGTTGGGGGAAATCTTTTCCTTATCATATCAATGAGAAGATTTCGTATTAATTCTTTTGAAAGCAAAATAGAAGCCAGTAAAAATCCATTTTTGTAGGTTGAATTTATCTCTGCCTTGATTCGGTTGTAGTGCTCATCAGTAAAGTCTGTATTCAGTAATTTTTTCTGTTTTGAGATCGAAGAAGAGGGTTCTGCGCGGATAGGGTTGATCTTTACAAACCTCTCCATATCAAAGGAAAAATCATCCATTCTTGGCATGGCCATTTCTAATATGGATTTCTGTTCTCTAAGCTTTTTGGCTGTGATCTCATCCGTATAGCTTTTTGGTCTGTTTTCAAAGTATCTTCCGTGGATGAAATCCTGTATAGTATATGTATATTCATTGGTTCCCGAGCGTTTGTCAGTGTGATGCAGGCTTTCGAACCTGGATGTTTTATCAGGAATTAAGCTTTTTATGAGAGGCAGACATTGTCTGTACCACTTTCCGTATTCTGCAATGAATATATTGCGCTTTTTCTGGTATTCGTCATCATCTGACATAGTCATCTTTTCAACTATGTTCAGCAAATCATCCCCGATTCTTATCAGTTCAGATAGTTCTTTTCTTGATGTGACTCTGGATTTTTTAACGCTCACTTATTATCATGAAGGACTTATAATATATAATATATATCCATAATATCCTTGATACATAATGTTTTATGCTATCAGCCCTGACATATTTTCCGGAGTGTTTTTATGGAAGTCCTGTGGCTTGATCAATCGGATGTAAAAAGCGTTATTGATATATCGTTAACTCTGGATGCAGTTGAAAATGGATTCAGGGAACATGGTCTGAAGAAAGTACAGATGCCACCGAAATCATACTTGTATTTTGATAAACACAATGGGGATCTGCGAACAATGCCCTCTTTTATGGAAGAGAAGGATATTGCAGGCGTGAAGATAGTCAATGTGCATCCTGATAACAGAAAAAAGGGACTTCCGACTGTGATGGCTGTTATAGTGCTCAATTCCACTGAAACAGGATCTCCGCTTGCTATGATGGATGGTACTCATATTACTGATATGAGGACAGGTGCTGCCGGAGGAGTTGCTACAAAATATCTTGCCCGTCCGGATTCTCATGTTGTTGGTATGGTTGGAACGGGTGGACAGGCACACACTCAGCTATTAGCGCTTAATGAGGTAATTGAGATTGAAGAAGTAAAGGTCACCTGCAGAAATATTAGTCATTGCGAGTCTTTTATAAAAGATATGAAGCAGTTTGTAAATTGTGATTTTTACGTAAAAGAGAGTATAGAGGAAGTGTGTGACTGTGATGTACTGGTAACTACTACGCCGGTAAGGAAGCCTATCGTTGAATCCGGCTGGGTTAATGAAGGCACACATATAAATGCCATAGGTGCTGATGCTGTGGGCAAACAGGAACTTGATCCGGCTTTATTGAAAAGGTCAAGGATAATTGTTGATGATTTGGTACAGGCTTCACATTCGGGTGAGGTTAATGTTTCTCTTTCAGAAGGTATGATCTCAAAGTCTGACATCCATGCTGAAATAGGGGAAGTGGTTGCAGGGGTCACAGCCGGAAGGCAATCGGACGAGGAGATTACTATATTCGATTCCACAGGACTTGCTGTTCAGGATCTTGTGACTGCGGATCTTGTTTACACAAAGGCAGTTGAGATGGGCATCGGTAAAAAGATGAAACTTTTCTGATCAACCATAAATGATGTTGAATCCGGCTGAAAATATCTTTCCATCATTTTATTCTGCATCATAATTATGGAATTAAAATATTGATGTATAATAGAATCATAATTGCATATGAATGAAGTAAATGAAGAAGATTCTGAAGAAGAATTTGAAACTGAGGACTTTTCAGAACTTGTAAGATATACTATACCAGGGTACATTGCAGGTCTGCTTGCCGGTGTACTGCTGGATAATTACGGGTACCAACGTAGTGCATTAGGCCAGTGGCTGGTACGCACTCTTTCAGGTGAAGGAGAAAGTATTTTTGAAGGCATCTATTCTATACGTCATCGTCTGGGTAATGCAGACGGAACAATGGCAGAAGCCTATGGATGGGGTAAACTTTTCGGAATTGTAATTCCCTGGTTAATAGATATTGGAAGCCGACTTGCCGGAATTGATGTTTATGGAATAGAAGGTTTTTACATACCTTATTTCTACGCTTTAAGCGACCAGATAGGAGCAAACATATCTGGTATGCTTTTTTTAAAGAAAAAAGAAGGTTTATGGAGTACTACTGTTAACAGGTACATTCATCATCCTGTAATGCTTTCAAGTCTGACAATAATACTGGTAGTACCTTTAGGACTTCTATCTGCACGTTTTTTAGGTTTTAGCCCTGCTAACCAGACCTTTACGGCACTTGAAACTATTGTTGCAAACCTTTGCTGGATACCACCTCTTGTGGGATGGCTTATCGAAAGAAAGAAATGATCGGCTTCACTGTTAACATCTCTGATATAAATTAGAATTTTTTGACTACTGCTGAAGTAATGGAATTATTGGAAGTTTGACATAATCCTTAAATAAGACTATATCATACATATGTAGTGTTAAGACTACATATGCAGGACAATAATTCCTGCAATTCAGGAAGGTGTAAAAAATGAAAAGAACAACGTCAATACTCCTTGCTGGTATGCTCATTGCAGCCATTGCAGGGATTGGTATAGTAAGTGCTAACGGAGCCGATGAAAATACGTTCTTCGGACAGATGCACAGGTGGGCAGCAGACAGGATGGGCTATGGCAATGGATATGGTTACTATGGTTGCCCTGTCTATGATTCATATGCCTCAGATAGTACTACCGTTGAACTTGAAGTTGCAACAATGGATGAGGCAATAGAACTCGCAGAAGATACTACCGGTGAAGAGATAATAGAATCAAATATCTACCTGATGGGCAGATGGTGGGTATTCAGCTACACTGATGACACTGATACCATCAGGCAGGGACGCATCGATGCATACACAGGTGAAGTTATTGAGGACTTCTATACAGGTTCAGCATATCGGGGACAGTATTATCAGGGCAGACGCGGAATGAGCGGTGCCGGATACAGAGGTTCAGGTTGCTACGGATACTAATGAAAGGATTCCTGTAAATCTAAATCTATTAAATTCCGGGAAGGTCAGGAATACTAATATATGCCTTCCCATCTTCCTGTTATAATGTTTGTTAAACACGTTTTAGATCTTGAAGGTGAAAACAATGATGGGCAGCGGTATGTATGGATATAGTACCGGATCTATGATATTTGGACTTCTTTTAAATATAATACTAATTGTTGTAGTTGTATGGGTTGCGGTTGCACTTCTTAACAAGTCAGGGTCTACGGGTTCTGGAGATAATGAACGTCTGACAAGAGTTGAAAAAGATGTTGAAGAAGTGAAAAAAATGGTTCAGGAAATTAAAGACAAACTTGATGAAATATAATTATTGTATGTTGTAATCGGATAGAATCCTGTTATTATGAAAGTTATTATGAAAATATGACTAAAAACGTTAAATCAGATGACACAAACACTTCAGCAAATAATAACCATTGGGGAAGCTATATCTCATCCTGTAAGGTTAAAACTTCTTTATTTACTTTCTGAGAGAGAAAGATATATTTATGAGCTTTCCAAGGATCTCGATCTTTCCCGCCAGGTCGTCCAGTTGCATCTGAAAAGACTGGAAAAGGCCGGTTTTATTGAAAGTGATCTGAGACTTGAAGATAATGATAACAGGGCTAAGAAATTCTTTAAACTGAAAGAATTTAATGTGGAATTAAATATAGATGATCTTAGTCAGATATTTGACTGAAAAAGATTAATTTCTATATATATTTTTATCATTGATATGTATATATTTATCTCCTCTAATTCCGGCTAATGCACAAAAGACAGATTGTTTTAATTGACCTTTTTTTCTTTTTCTGCGAATTAATTTGTAAAAACAAGGTTCTATAGAGTTAAACTTCTATATTTTGCTTCATTACATTAAATATAATATCATATTTACTAATTTAATATGGTGCACATTGTCACAAAAGATATATACTTTGCAGACACATATGAAATATAATATCGGACAGATAACAGCAATAAGTTATATTTCCGGTTGGTGGTACGAATGAAAACGAAAAATATTTTTAATACGAAGAGATTGCTTTGTCTCTCGATGGCAGGTTTATTCCTGTTTATGGCAACAATGTCGCTAACAGCACTGGCAGATTCTGATAATTCTGTTATCATCCCCTATGGTGACTCAGATTACAAATATATGATTGTGAACCATGGAGATGGTGGAGGTTTCGAAGAAACTGATTTTGATGACTCAAACTTCCTCTCAGGTGAAGCTGGTTTTGGTTCTATATATTCCGGATGTCTGCTTACCAGCACTGAATATGTTAAGACCGACTGGGAGACAAATTCAGATATTCTCTTGAGGAAAGATTTCTATATTCCTGCAGGGACCAGTGATCTGAAGGTCTATGTTGCAATAGATAATGATGTTCAGGTATTTGTCAACGGACAGGATGTTTCCGGTGGTATGCAAATACACGATGGTTGTCCAGCCTGGGATAGCTTTGAGTTTGCAGTTGATGACAGCATACTTAATGATGGTAAGAATCTGATGGCAGTCCGTGGAAAAGATCGTGGAACGGCAAGTTTCCTTGATATCAAAGTAACTGCAAATGTTCCTTCTACAGAGGAAATCCCTGAATTCCCTACTATTGCTCTTCCAATAGCTGCTATAATAGGACTTGCGTTTATCTTTAAGAGAGAATAAGGCGAAGATAGATTCGCCTGACTTTTATTTTTTCCTTATTTATTTGTTTATTTTTCATTCAGGTTTTGATCTTATAGATCTGAAAACATCTTTCATAGCCATATTTTTTACATCAATAATATTAAGCCCGGCTTTTTTAACATTTTCTACCGTTTCCCGATTTATATTTACACCGGTTATTGATGCTGTTATCGGATTGAACAGATCTTCAATAGAGGCAATGAGGGTGTTATCGCTTTTCATATGCTCAAGGTTGATGACCATTCCGTCAGGTTTACACACACGTTTCATTTCTTTGAGTGCCGGAACAGGTTTTGGTATTGAACATAATACAAACGTCGTAACTACATAGTCAAAACTGTCATCTTTGAATCCGGGATTTTCAGCATCCATCTGAAACAGAGATACATTATTTCTTTTACCGGCTCTTTCTTTTGCATGTGCCAGCATTTTGTTACTTATATCGATTCCGGCAATTTCGCAGTTCTCAGAATAGTATGGTATGTTCTTCCCGGTTCCTATCCCAATTTCCAGTATCCTCCCGGACAATCCGGATAAAAGGTCTTTTCTCCATTTTCGGAACCATATTAATTCCATGGGTGTTTCCATGATGTCGAAAATATAGGATACGTGATTATATTTGGAAATTATTGACATAATTATTTCTTTACTATTATTTGTTTAAACAATATGTGGTATTATTACCTCTAAAGATTATATTCAATTAAAACCTGTCTTTTATTTTCTCAAAAATAGTTCTCTTATACGATGAAGTAATATTTTTCTTCAGGAAGAAATGGAAGGAATTAAAGTATGGCACAAAAACATGAAGATTTCTGGAACAGGGATAATTTCCTTGTAGTGACCGACGGAACTAAACCTGCTGTAAAATGGACCATAGATGAGCTCCGAAAAAGAGGGAAAGTAGTCATTGTCCTTGATTATTCAGACAAACCTTTGGCAGATTCTGTTAAAGAGCCAGAATCGGTGCCTGATACTGTGGAAAATGTTGTAATAGGAATTACAAAAAGGGAACCTGCAAGGATCATTGAAAAACTGGCTGACAAAGGTATCACTGATTTCTGGGTACACTGGAAAACCAATACTTGTGATGTGGACCATCTGGAATACGATCCGGATCTGAGCATAATTACAGGAAGATGTCCGATGATGTATCTTGGAAGCAGTGCAAGTATTCACGGTTTCCACAGATTTGTTGCAAAGGCCTTCGGCAAATACTGAATTCCAGAAATATAAAAAGTAATAGTTACATCTTCTTTAATGATGAGAGGCTGGTGAAATGGTAAATACCCTGTCTCATCTGGGTATAGGGCTTCTGATAGCGTCAGTTGCAGGGCTGAACAGCAGGCAGGTTAAGATAGTTGCCTTCATGGCTATTCTCCCTGATCTTGATTTCATAGCAAATGTCTTATTACTGGCAATTGATCAGAATCTCAGTCATCAGACATATAATATATTCTATTATCTGCTTGCTCACCGTGAATTCATGCATTCCGTTATTTTTGTTTTTCTGATGACCTTCTATGTATGGTACAGAGAAAAAAATAAAATTCTTACATTTGCTTCAGGGGTTGCGATATTCAGTCACATATATCTGGATTATGTCACAAGCTGGAAAATGAGACCTTTCTTTCCTTTTGTAAAAGAGGCTTCAACCATTGGTGCAATTGATTTTTTTGATCCTGTTGTCACTATCATTTCATTTGTACCTATATTTTACATTCTTGCAGAACATGCAAAGAATAATAGAATTAACAGAAATAAAAAAAATAGTCCGGAAAACAGGAAAAATGGTAAGGATAATACCAGTTATTCTATTCAGAATATTATTTTCAGTAAAGTGGGGAAAATCACCGGAATCTTGAAAAACAGTAATAACTGGTTTGCCGGAGTATCAGAAGGCAAACACAGATCTCTTTACAGGAACCTTTTGATAATTTTTACATTATGGTGTATCCTCAATCCTTTTACCAAAGCCATGCTTATCGGTTCTGTTGAAGAGAGTGAAGGGTACAATATAAGTTATCAGGATTCTTATCCCATATCTCCTGGTAAATTTCTTTCCGCTTACCAGTACAATGATACACACTATAGGATATTGACATCCGATTATTGGTCAGGAATAGAAAAAGCGGCTTTTATCCCAATATATCCGGATGATAAAGATGAATTTTCAGGTTATCTGACCAGAGCAAAGGATCTTTATTATTCCAGTCTTCCGGGAGAGATCGACTATATTGTATATAATGTTTCAACTTCCCGGGAAAATGTGACAGTAATTCTAAGTGATGCACGAAATCCTTTTGCAGAATACTGGGCTTACTTTAAGGTCGAATATATTTTTGTTTTTGACGTTGATTCTGAAAATTATGAAGTGTATCTTAAGAGAAATGACCGTTATAGCAACAAGCTACCTATAAATTATTTTGAGTAGTCGTATGGACATAAAGTTCCGTATTGAGTACATGGTAATTTTATTCCTGTACATCTTTCTAAAAATACACACAAACTCCTTATATAAGAGTTCATGAGTACAGATACTTGCAGTCAATTACAAGGAGATTGTGATTTTGAGGGAAAATGAAAGCAATTTGGTTATGGATCTACAAGTCCATGAATTCGTTGACAAGGATACATGGCATCTGCATCTTGCTCTGCATGCAAATAATGTATTGCTCGGAGTTGCATTTGCAAACCTTGGAAACTCTAAGTACGATAACGAAACCGTGATAGCTGCAATACAGAGCCTTAAAAATGAATATTACAAAGCTATAGGTTCTCCAATGAGATACCAGAAAGGAAGCCTTACGTTCCTGCCTGCAGATCCCGGTTTGGTAGCAAAAGAGTCACATAAGATACCTGATATGGAGATGACACATGTCTCGAATACAGGAAAAGCAGTGGCTTTATCACATTGATATAAATGCTGGCAACAACGATCCCCTCAGATAATGCACACTTGCATTAACATTTTGTTTGCTTTCAACAAGCCAGCATTTATATTCTATTTAATGAAAGCAAGCATCTGAGTTCTTGATCTATTATTCTTTTATTTTCAGTTCAGTGGCATAACACTTTTTAAACTATAATTTCATACCTTTTATTTGGAGGAGTAGGATTATGCTGGATGACGATGAAGAAGATTATCTTCCTGAAACGGTTGTTTCTGAAAGGGAAAAGGTAAGAACAGAACATGAGCTTGCACACAAGGCAGCTTCCCATCCGATCAGGCGACAATTGATACGTGAAATAGGTGCTTTCGGGGCCACAAGAGATGAACTTCTGGAAAGAACGGAGCTTGATGAGAAAGTGTTCAAATATCATTCTGAGTTCCTGATCAATGGTGAATTTCTGAATCTTCTTGAAAATAAATATTTCCTTAGTGATAAAGGACTTGAGCTGCTAAGTTGTATTTGATCAAAGAGGTTGGTACATGTCTCTGAAAAAAAATGCAGTGACCATAAGTATTGTTATAATTTCCTTTTTTACCATTATGATATTCACAACAGGTTGTGTTGAAGAACAGGAACCGGTGACGGAAGAGGATCTTGATCTGTCAGAAGAGGCTAAAGAGTTCCAGGGAAAAGAACTGACTCCCATATCCGAACAACGTAACAATGCAATTAAAGGGACTCAGTATATAGACCGTGATACTTACGAGCTTCAGATTAAAGGACTTGTTGAACAACCACTTAATCTGAGTTATGATCAGCTTCTTGCTTATCCTTCTGTTACAAGATTTGTGCGTATGGATTGTGTCGAAGGCTGGGGATTCGATGCAAAATGGACCGGTGTGACCCTGAATACACTGTTCAATGAGACCGTTATAACCGCAAATGCAAGCAATGTTATATTTTATTCCGCAGACGGGTATTCCACAAGTCTTGAACTTGAATACCTTATGGAAAATGAAATCATGCTTGCATATGAGTTAAATGATGTAACTCTCCCTGCAGACAGAGGTTTTCCGCTTCAGCTTGTAGCTGAAGATAAATACGGCTATAAATGGGCGAAATGGATAACTTCAATAGAGGTCACCGATGAGCCCTATAAGGGTTACTGGGAAAGTGTGGGCTATAGTAACAATGCAGATGTTGGCGGACCTGCTTTTGAGAACTGAACTGTTATGATTGATCAATATTGACAAAATTGAAAATATGTTTTTTTCGGATGTTTTGAAATTCGGGACAAAACGTTAATCTATAAAAGCCGTAAATATAGCTCTGATGGCTTCAACGGACAGTATCATATCAATAAAGGATCTCACAAAAAGCTTTGGCCGCAGAAAAGCTTTGCATAATATTAACCTTGAGATAAAAAGAGGTGAGTTTATTGCTGTTTTTGGTCCGAACGGAGCCGGTAAGACAACTCTTCTCAAGATTATATCCAGTATTATAGAGCCTTCCGTGGGAACTGTGATCATAAATAAGATCGATATTAAAAAAGATCCTTCCGGAATAAGGAAAATGCTAGGTGCGATTTCCCATGAAACATATCTTTATCATGAACTGACAGCAAGGGAGAATCTTGTTTTTTTTTCACATATGTACAATATGGATAAAAGTATTATTGATGAGAGGGTTGATCGTTTACTGAAAAGTGTTGATCTGTTCAAACGTGCCGATGAGAGGGTTGCCTCTTTCTCAAGGGGAATGAAACAAAGACTTTCAATTGCAAGAGCCTTGCTTCATCAACCAGAAATATTGCTTATGGATGAACCTTATACGGGACTTGATCAGCATGCAGCCGGAAAATTTGAACTCGTTCTGCTGAATGCCGGAAAAGGCAAAGATATTGAAACTTCTGACTGTGCTGAAGTTGTAACCCGTATTATGATAACCCATAATATTGAAAGGGCTTTTGAATTGTGTGATCGCATGCTCATAATGGATATGGGAAATATAGTTTTTGACAGAAAGAAAAAAGACATAGAAAGTGTGAAGCAGTTCAGGGAAATGTATCTTTCCATAATAGAAAAAGATACTGATGCAGAAGGTACAGACAATATCCGGGCTCTGTGATCACAATGATGAAAACCCTCTACATTGCAGCAAAGGACCTCAGGTCGGAGTTTCGCACAAAACAAATGCTCAATTCCATGCTCATCTTTTCGCTGATAGTCATAGTCATCTTCAGTATCTCATTCGGTGAAGTTCTGAGTCAGACAGAACTTGTAGGAAAACTTGCTCCCGGTGTACTCTGGGTAGCTTTTACTTTCGCAGGCACTCTGGGACTTTCACGTTCATTTGCAGCTGAAATGGAAAATGGCTGTCTTGAAGGGTTGAAACTCTCACCAATCGACAGGAGCTCAATCTACATCGGGAAGACAATATCGAATGCTTTTCTGATGTTCATTGTGGAATTGCTTACAATTCCGATATTCATTGTGCTTTTCAACTATAACATCAGTGGTATTCCAGGACTTGCACTTGTAATCTTTCTTGGAACCTTTGGTTTTGTCAGTGTGGGAACGCTGCTTTCAGCACTTTCTTCGGGTACACGTACAAGGGAGATAATGCTTCCTGTGTTATTGCTTCCTTTGATGATTCCGGTAATTATCCCTGCGGTGATGGCAACAGGAAAGATACTTGTTAATGGTGATCCCGGAAACATTCTTTCAGAGATCCGTTTACTTCTGGTATATGATCTGATATTCTTTGTTGCAGGACAGTTAGTGTTTGAATATACAATAGCAGACTGATGCTGTATGAAAAGCATTTAAATAAGGAATCTCAATTAGCAGGGAGATAAGCATGCTTATAGACAGAAAAAAAGAGAGAATAATTGCAGCTATCACATTACCTGTTATGCTAGTTGCCATCGGGATGATATTTTT
>JAASSR010000152.1 GCA_021767785.1 Methanolobus sp. | reverse complement strand
TCTGAAGAGAACACAGGATATGTTAAGATATTCGAGTATGTGGAAGGTGCAACCATTACAGGTACAGCACCTGCCAATGAGACTGTGACCATTAGCACCACAATACAGACAAGCCAGATGAGGACATTTGTATATTCTCAGTCTGCTACATCCGACGGAAGCTATTCATTTACAGTGCCTTATTCCACACAGGGTCCTATAGAAGGTGAGACACAGTTTGACACAATGCCTGCAGGACCTTATGTAATAAGTTACGGAGGCACCACCCGGGAAGTACATGTAAGTGAAGCGGATGTCCTGAATGGGAACACAATAGAAGTATAAAGTGTTAATTCCCATTCGATTTCTACTTTTTTTACATATTTTCCGACATCTACAAATAACATCATGCAGAAGCTAGCCATATGGTGATATATTGGACAACATAATCAGGGGAAAAGCATGGATATTCGGCAGTGATATCGATACCGATGTAATAATTCCCGGGAAATACCTGCGCACCACGGACATGCAGGTATTTGCAGACCATGCTATGGAAGGAATTGATCCCGAATTCTCAAAAAAGGTTCAAAAAGGGGATGTTATCGTCGCAGATGATAACTTTGGATGCGGTTCTTCAAGAGAACAGGCTGCACTGGCCTTGAAATATGCCGGTGTGGCATGCGTGGTGGCCAGATCGTTCGGAAGGATCTTTTTCAGGAACGCGATCAATGTGGGACTGCCACTCATGGAAGCGGATGTTCAGTGCGGCGAAGGAGATATTGTAGAGATCGATCTGCGTAAGGGAACTGTCAAAGTGGATGAAAAAACATTCCATGGAAACAAATTACCGGACTTCCTTCTTGAAATGCTGACCGAAGGCGGACTTGTGGCCCAGCGAAAGACAAAGAAAAAAACACAATGATCTTCTGAACATGATATTCCCTGATGAATACAAATATGTTGGCCATAGCAGGGAGCTTTCTGACGGCGAAGACAGGCGCATCTATTTTCTCACGAAATACCTTATAGTAGAGCACTGTAACTCTGATAAAGACTATTCTCTTTATGAAGTGGAACATCAGGGAAATGACCTCTTACGGGATGTGGCCGATATGAAATTGCTGGCATCCGGTGAAGAAATAGTTCATTATGAAAGAGAACTGAATATTAAAGACAGGGCACTGCTAATAGAAACCGCATCAGAGATGTGTAAAGGAGATATCAATACGGTCATATTCACAGGTATAGACAAACACCTTACATTTGTGCATAAACCGGATACTTCTGAGATCTATGATATTGAGATAGTGGATATTGTGCCACCTGAACCATCGTGGCTTGCAAGCGTTGTGCGCAGGCTGGAGAAAAGCGGTATATTCGGTGATCTTACGATCAAATTCTCAGAGAACCTTACAGACCTTAGAGAATACCAGGGAGAAAACACCATCTTCCCCTGCTCCTCATCCGGTCTGCAGGGAAAATGTCTTGATTGTGATATCATAGATGAGGACGGAGCACTGCTGGTGGGGTGTGAGATATCAAAGGATCTTTTCGAGTCCAGATTTCCGGGAATTGAATATTCATTTGTGAACATCTGTCCTTTCAGATCAGACATATTTAAACCATCAAAACCATTCATTACAAGATGTTGCCGTTCTGAAAAATCGGGAATTGTGACCATTAATGGTATACGCGGAGCAGTGGTTCACTGGGGAGCATCGGAATTCGATGTTGCCAGAGCAATATGGGATCTTGTTGCTGATACGAAAGGAAATAAAGAGGAATCATCATGAAACTTGCCGTGGTAGAAGGAGACGGAATTGGCAAAGAGGTCATTCCGGCAGCTGTAGAGGTTCTTGATTCATTTGAACTCGATGTGGAAAAAGTACCATTGGAACTTGGTTATGGTAAATGGGAGAGAACAGGTTATGCCATCACCGATGAAGATATTAGCACTTTAAAAGAATGTGACTGCGTGCTCTTTGGTGCTGTGACCACCCCCCCTGACCCGGATTATAAGAGTGTGCTTCTCACGATACGCAGGGAACTGGATATGTATGCTAATATCCGTCCCATACGACCTCTGTCATCTATCAAAGGAATTTATGACCGTACTGATTTCAATTTTATCATAGTGAGGGAAAATACAGAGGGTCTGTATTCAGGTATCGAAGAAATAGGGGACGATATGTCCACTACCAAAAGGGTCATCACAAAAAAAGGATCAAGAAGAATTGCAGATTATGCATGTAAACTTGCAGGAACCAGGAAGAACAAGCTAACTATTGTCCATAAATCAAATGTAATGAAATCCGATAAAATGTTCCTGGACGTATGCCGGGAGACTGCAACTGAAGCCGGAGTTGGCCATGATGACGAACTTGTGGACTCCTTTGCATACAATCTTATTAGTCAGCCCTGGAACTACGATGTCATAGTTACAACAAATCTGTTCGGAGATATTCTCAGTGATATGTCCGGCGCACTTGTCGGCGGTCTCGGGCTGCTGCCCAGTGCGAACATCGGAGAAAAATACGCTTTCTTTGAACCTGTGCACGGAAGTGCTCCGGATATTGCAGGCCAGAACATTGCAAACCCCATAGCTGCGATCCTTAGTCTGAAAATGCTCCTTGAATGGCACGGTGATACTGCAGAAGCAGTCATATTGGAAGAAGCAATAGACGCAGCACTGAATATGGGGATCTGCACACCTGACCTTGG
>JAASSR010000080.1 GCA_021767785.1 Methanolobus sp. | reverse complement strand
TCAAGCAATATCTTTTTGTCATCAATACTAAGCAGGTAAGCAGAGTGTCCAAGCCATGTAAGGCTATCGTTTTTACTGTTTACCTGGTTCCAGTCTATCGCGGAAACAGGGATTGGATTAGCGGGATAACGGTCTACGACTTCGGAAACTGAAGAATCATTTGCTGATGGTGTATCTGGCGAATCTACGAAAACACTGGTGGGCAATTCATTTACAAAATGTCCCTCAGCATAGTTGCTTAATTGTTGATACGCTTCTTTTTCCTCTGATGTTGGATCTCCTCCAAAAGTCGGAGCTACATTCATGAATATTATAAGACCGGCACAAAATAGAAGCAAAAATAAGAATGAATGTAACGCAATCTTTCTGAGCTTAACCATTTATCTCATTCTTTTTCATTTATTCTCAAAATACGAGCTAGATACAGAAGGCCTAATGAGTGATCGATCACTTAGACAAGTACTGGGAAAAATATTATTTTTTGGATACCCCTTTCCAGACAACCTGAAATCCGTCTTCTATGGCTTTATTCCGATCCTGTGGTTCTGAGTGAAGAATATAGTCAACTATTGTCCTGCTTGACTGATAGAACATTGAAGTTATCATTTCTGGTGGGTAGTCTCCAAGCTCACCATTTTTTAATCCTTCCATCGCAAGATCATGGAAGAAAACATACTCTTCCATAACTACTTCACGGGTATGACTTGATATGTAAGGAGAAGAACAGAACTGTCCGACAAAATGGAATTTTTCCTGATTCTCTATTCCCCATTCGACCAGATTATACCACATTTTCCTTAATTTTTCTTTGTAAGTTTTTTGTGTCTGGACATCTTTTCCCATTCTACGGCTTAATTCTTCTTTTACCTCGAAATACAGGCCATTGATGAGATCTTCTTTAGTAGGGAAGTAATTGAATAAAGTGCCTGTGGCTACCCCTGCTTCTTTTGAGATCTGGGCTGTGGATGTACCATGAAAGCCTCTTTCTGTAAAGAGCTTCAGGGCAGCTTCCAGGAGTGCTGCTTTCTTGTCTTCAACCTGTTTTTTCATAAATAATCTCTGATATTGACTAATTAGTCATTTTAAGTAAATAAAAACAATTTGTTGCATAAATACTTTATGCCTTCTTTACAAAGGAAATATAAAGCAGCAAATAATTCAACTTTCTATATGCCTCCAGTAAATCCCCCAGAAAAGAAAACTCCTCATCTCCCCGAGGATTATGACACCAAAATCTCATCTGTTCTCCCATACTACTCATCTTTTCATAAGGAAACCATCAACCTTGTAAGGTCACTGCTCAAGACCCCTGATGTCTGGATGGATACGGGATGTGGCACCGGAACGTTTGTCGAAAATGCCATGCAACATTTCCCTGATACGAAATTCCTCCTGCTTGACCCTTCGGAAAGTATGCTAAGACTTGCCCGGGAAAAAATTACATCATGTACCTTTGAAAGAGTTGAAATCCTGAAAGCATCTGCAACCCAGGATTTCACAATGGAACTGAATGAAAGACCTGATGTTATCACCGCTATCCAGTGCCACCATTATCTCAGCCGTGAGAACAGGGCAAAGGCAGTAAGGAAATGCTATGAACTATTAGAAAACGGTGGCATTTTCATCACATTCGAGAACATAAGCCCGTTTACTGAGGAAGGGATCTCTGTCGGTAAACGATACTGGGGGGAGTTCCAGTCAGAGCACGGAAGGAGCAAAGGAGAAATAGAGAACCACCTTGAACGTTTTGGCACAGAATACTTCCCCATCACAGTAGAGGAACATCTCAAACTACTCAGGAAAACAGGGTTCATGACCATTGAAATCTTCTGGTACTCTTACATGCAGGCAGGTTTCTATTGTATTAAATAATCTGACGTGCAAATATCTGATTATCTTAAAGATCACTCTTATTCCTGATGTTTTTCCGGAAGTGTCGTTGACAGACTTTCGCCAATGGGCGGAAAGCGGATAGCAATAAATCTAATAATACCCAGTACTAGCAATAAAACTGCAAATACTATTAAAGTTTCTCTTTGAAATTCATTGCTATATATCATGACAGTGATCTCACGTAAAACGATCATAATAGTTGCATCATTTACGTAAGTAAGCCTGATTCTTTCATGAACCTGATAATCCGCAAAAGCCTTGAAAAGATCGATCAGGATAAAGATGGTCAGAACACTGTACACCACCTGACTGAAGCCACCTTTTTTCAGCCATACTAAACCTATATTCTGAAAAACGTTGAACATTCCTATGATTATTGCCAGCAGAAGTATGTACAGGACAATAACCGTCACTATATAGATCACTTTCCTGAATAATGTATCGTGTGTTATCATTTTACATCCCCGCAACAAACCTGAATGATCTTTGCCCTGCTGCAGAAATTCTAAAGCACCGGCTTACCGAAATCTTAAATCTTATGCCTGATGGTTTTTAACGGGAGTGGCAAAAGAAATCAAATTTCATTTTTGGTGGAAGATAATCTATTATATGCATTTCATGTATTTCTCTTCTGCCATCAATAATACGTTTGAGTGGCATTGACGTTTGAGTGGTACTGCTATGACAAAACCTTGCTTTCTGTTTTATGATTAACTCATATGGATATTTAGTATCTGAGAAGTGCACCTACCACATAATCCGAATGCGGAAAGTCTTCTTTTTCTACAAATTCAACATCAGCATCCGTTCTTTGTGCGAGTTCATAGAGCTCTTCCACAACATCAACAAGCGAAACAGGTCCTCCACACCTGTCACACTCCTCAGGAGGAACAGCATTTGGCTGGAGATTCTGGCACCTTTCACATATCCATCCGGGAACCGATGATCCTTTCATTATAATAAGAACATTGACCCTGCCCTGTTCCAGTGCAGACCTGACATCTTCCACTCCTGCTACAGCCAGACCGTCTTTTAAGATCTCACTTTTGAATTTACGTGACATTTTACGCGTGCTTTCAAGCTCAGTTTCATGCAATACAGAATCTCCTTCCCCGATCAATTCATCCCTTGGGATGTCCATGGAAACATCGATCAGACTCAGTACCTTCTCCTGAGCATCTTTAGGAAGCATTTCCATTAGCTGTTGTTTTGCATTTCCCGGGCCTGCTATTACAAAGCCTTTGGTTTGTAGTTCTCCACATGTATTCTGCACATTATCCGCAACCTCAGATAAGAATGATCTTATGGCACCTTTCCTCAGATTATTGAACCTGGACTGGCTCCATCCTCCTTTTTTGTGTTTGTTCATCAAATCTGTGGAAAGATGCTCTTTCTCCTCTGCAAGGTCAGAACGTATGCATGTGAACATTGCCTCCCGGGAATCCACCAGCAACATGCCATAATCCTCATAATCCGCTCTTAATTTTGCAAGTGGCAAAAGGAAAGGTGATGTATCGAGAACCATAGCCTGTTCAGGTTCAACAGCAAGCCTGTAAACATTGATGAAAGATTCAGGATAACTGGCAAAAATGATCCGGCCACTTTCTCCGGAAACCGGTGATCCAAAAATAAAATCCTCTGCCATTTCAAAGGTTTTTTCGAAATCAGACCTCAGATCAGGTGACAGAGCATCTTTTATAGCTTTAACTCTTGATTCAACAAATATCTTATTCAGATGTTCATTCTCTTTTCCTGCTACCGGGAGGTAAACTGAAAGATAAATATCTTTTTCATCATATATCTCGGCAAGGGCCCGCATGTTAATTCCTGTTACTGGAACCAAATTTTCGCTGACTGATTTTTGCATTTTTTCTGGAATCTTCATAAATTGAATGATATTGGCTGATACTTAAACCTTGTTAAGAGCAAAATAGTCAAAATCAAGATCAGATTTAAGCTAAGACCTGTAAAGTATATTAACATTTATATTTTTATAGGAGTTCCAGTGGAAACATGGGGATCCCATATATCCTGTCAGTTTACGAAAACATCAGATCAAGTAACATAATATCGATGCAGCCATGAAATTTCAAAGCCTTTAAATGCCATTGTATTCAATCATTATACGGGATCACTTAAAGTGGGCAATTATCAGAACTCAACTGGTCTTTCAACATAAATATCAGTTATATCAGGTAGCTAAGAGGATAAGATCAGTTTTTTTTTCTTAATTGTTCACAGTGTTAACTTTAAAAAGATCGTAAAGGTCAGGATGGAGGAAAACCATGGATAGAACATCACCGGCAGAGCAAAAAAGATGTATGATACTTGATTCTATGATCGATAACAAATACCGGTCGGAAATTCCCGAGATCGTCAATCAGGCTATAAAAAGTTGCTCAGAAAAAGGGTGTTTTGACCATCTTGAAGCTGCAGTGATACCCTCAAAGGAATCAATTATAGAGATCATAGATCTTATAAAGGATATTTTATTCCCCGGATATTTCGGAGACCAGACAGTAGACAGGAATACACTTTCATATCATCTCGGAAACGAAATTACGGAACTTTTTTCCAAACTTTCAAAACAAATAACAAACAGCATCATACACGAATGCGAAAGATATGAGGAAGACTGCAACGAATGTATCGATCGTGGCCATGAAGAAACATTAAAGTTCCTCAGAAAGATTCCCGAAATAAGGTCAATGCTGGCTTCAGATATCATTGCCACATATGAAGGTGACCCTGCAGCTAAAAGTAACGATGAGATAATTTTCAGTTATCCGGGAATATTTGCTATGACAGTTTACAGGTCAGCACATGAATTGTATATGCAGGATATCCCGATAATTCCCAGGATAATGACCGAGTACGCACACAGTGTTGTCGGTATAGATATCCATCCGGGTGCGATGATCGGAAAAGGTTTCTTTATTGACCATGGAACCGGTGTTGTTATCGGTGAGACCTGTGAGATCGGAAACAATGTCCGCATCTATCAGGGTGTTACCCTTGGTTCCCTGAGTTTCCCGAAAGATGAAAGGGGAAACCTGATCAGAGGGAAGAAGAGACATCCTACTATCGAAGATGATGTTATTATATACTCAAATGCAACTATCCTCGGAGGAGAAACGATAATAGGAGCACGTTCTGTCATAGGAGGTAACGTCTGGCTTACCAAATCCGTACCTCCTGATACTAAAGTAATTATTGAAGAACCAAGACTGATCTTCAAAGAAAAAAAGGATAAAAAGATCCAATAAAATGGAGTTGCTAATATCAGAATATACGAAGACATTACAAAAACAGTTGGTAATACACCGCTTGTACGTCTGAACAGAATTACAGAAGGATGTCATGCAACTGTAATAGGAAAAGTTGAATCTTTCAATCCATTAAGTTCGGTCAAGGACCGTATCGCTTTGAACATGATAGAAACGGCTGAACAGGAAGGACTTCTGAATAAAGATACTATAGTTATAGAACCTACTTCCGGAAATACAGGTATAGGACTTGCATTTGTCTGTGCTGCAAAAGGATATCGTCTGATTCTTACCATGCCCGAGACAATGAGTATCGAAAGAAGGAAGATCCTGAAGTTGCTTGGCGCTGATATTATGCTCACTCCGGGATCAGAAGGCATGAACGGATCTATTAATAAAGCCAAAGAACTGGCAAATGAAACTGAAAATTCTTTTGTCCCGCACCAGTTCATGAATCCTGCAAATCCTGATGTTCATCGTCGTACAACTGCAGAGGAAATATGGGCTGATACAGATGGTAAAATCGATATTCTGGTTGCCGGTGTTGGTACCGGAGGAACAATAACCGGTATATCAGAAGTTATCAAGTCCCGGAAACCGTCTTTTCAATCCATAGCTGTTGAACCTGAAGGATCACCTGTCCTTTCAGGAGGAAAACCGGGACCTCACAAGATACAGGGTATAGGAGCAGGTTTCATCCCCGATGTTCTCAATACAGATATCATCGATGAAGTTGTCAGAGTGAGTAATGAAGATGCTTTTGAGACTGCAAGACAGATGGCAAAAAAAGAGGGCATACTTGTCGGAATATCATGTGGAGCAGCTCTTCATGCAGCTCTCCGGGTGGCACAAAGAGAAAAAAATGCGGGAAAAATGATAGTTGTAATATTACCGGATACAGGTGAGAGATACCTCAGCACTGTACTTGCTGAATTTGAAGATTAAGTGAATGTTTCTCCTTGAACCGAACACTTTAATCTTTCATTAATTAAAATCTGTAGAACTTTTCCAAAAGTTATATATCCGATTAAATTTAAGATAAATTTAGGGGGAAGTGTGCAGAATCAAAATTTAATGCAGAGCCGTAACTCTGTTTTTCCTTGGATTTTTCTTCACCTGTAAGCTGCACTCAATGAATTGGTGGGGTAAATGGAATGGCACATATCAGACCTTTTAGAGATGAAGACAATAAAACACTACTGGATATAGAAAGACTCTGTCCGCAGGGAAATGAAGAACTTGCACTGGTTGTCGACAAAGGACCGGATATAACCGCAAGATATGAACTCTATGATAACTGGGATATCCGTATTGCAGAAAAAGATAATAGGACAGTGGGCTGGATCGGATGGACTGTGAAGCAGGGAATTGAGAAAAAATATGTTTACATAGCAGAAGTTATGGTCCATCCTGATTACAGAGGACAGGGTATAGGGACCGGTCTCATAAAAGAAGCTGAAAGGGCTGCTCAGGAAATCGAGGCTTCTCATATTTACTGCTATGTATACGAGACAAACAAAGACTTCATGGAACTTTGTCAATATCTTGAATACACAAGACAAAAAGAAATCCGATCAATTGGGATGTCCGCATACAGGAAAGATCATACTGAAAGGAAATATGACCTTGAAAGAATAAATCATAAAGATATTTTCGAAGTTGTAAAGTTAATTAACAGTTATTACTATGGAAGAGCTCACTTTCTGCCATTCAGCACTGATAGTTTCAGAACATATGCCAACGGTATACTGGGATATGGGCTTGAGAACTTCATTGTGGCAAAATGGAAAGGAAACATCGTTGCATGTGGTGGTTTCTGGGATTCGTCAGTATTGATGGAGATGACATACACAAAAGAACCTCTTATGTGGAAACTCGTGGCGAATGCCTATGGAATACTAAGGCACTTTATCAGTATGCCAAGGATACCATCCGAAGGCGAATGTTTTGATTTTTATTCCATAGTAAACCATGCTTTCGAATCAAAGCATGAATGTGCAATGGAAGAGATACTGAACTATTGTAACAATCTTATGTTCGATACAAAATGCGAATTCTTCGGAACATATACAGATTCCGATGACCCCCTGATCGATGTCTTGAAGAAATTCAAACCGATGTGTAAAACCCTGTACCTCTATGCAAAACCTATTGCGGGAAAAATGCCTGACTTCGATAAGATCTATGTGGATTGCAGAGATACCATACTTTAAGTCCGTTTATGCAGCAGTAAATCATAAAAGGTAACTTAACCTTCTTACTTACAATGCAACGGGTGATTATCCATGTGGATATGGACTATTTCTATGCTGCCATAGAAGAAAGAGAAGATCCTTCTCTTAAAGGAAAAGCTGTGGTAGTCTGTATGTTTTCAAACCGGGGAGAATCGGGCGGAGCCGTGAGCACATCTAATTACATTGCAAGAGAAGCCGGAATACGTTCTGCTATGCCATGCAAGCTTGCAAGGTCAAAGAATCCTGATGCTGTTTTCCTGCCGGTACGCAAGAAGTTCTATGAAGAAGTATCATCAAATGTGATGGAAATACTCAGATCAAATGCCGACAATGAAGATGCTTTTGAAAAAATAAGCATTGATGAAGCATTCCTGGAGGTCACCGAATCCTGTAAAGGAGACTATTCTATTGCAGAAGAAATAGGTATGAGAATAAAAGAAGAGGTCAGGTCATCAGAAAAGATCACATGTTCTGTGGGCATCGGTCCTAACAAACTTATCTCCAAGATGGCTTCGTCTTACAAAAAACCTGATGGTATTACAGTTATAAAACCTGAAGATGTTACGGATTTTCTTAAGCCCATGCCGGTGAAAAAATTATGGGGTATAGGTAAGGTAACTGAAAATAAATTATCCGAAATGGGTATCAGAACTGTTGAAGAACTGTCCGGACGTGATGTCATGGAACTTATTTCAGTATTCGGCAAGAATAAGGGAATGTGGCTTAAGCAGACTGCCTCCGGTATTGATGAGAACCCTGTAAAAGAAAGGACAGCTACCGATCAGATCGGAAGGATGGCATCTCTTAAGAATGATACCAGAAACGAAGACACGATCTTTTCATTACTTGAAGAGCTTATGGATGATGTCATAAACAAAACCGTGAAAAGGAAAGTATCTTTTCGCTCAGTAACAGTAACAGTTATATTCTCCAATTTCAAAACTTCAACAAAAAGCCGAACACTGAACCATGCAGTAAATGACAGGCATATTCTCAACGAAAATGCAAAGCAAATGATGCAACGGTTCCTTGAAGAAAGCGACCTGAACTTCAGACGTATAGGGGTCAGAGTGGGTAATCTTCAGGAAAGTACCGGGCAAAGAAGCCTTTTCGATTTTTGAGGAAAATATGGCAGAACGTAAGCACAGATATTGTGACAACAGACCTGATAGTGATAACTGGAAAGGAAAGCTTTATGATATCATATTTGAAGCTGACACACCAGCAGGAAAATATTTTGATATAATATTAATTATCAGTATTCTCCTGAGTGTCTTTGTTGTAATGCTTGACAGCGTCAGATCATTCAGGATCGCTTATGGGAATCTGCTGCACGATATAGAATGGTTCTTCACAATATTATTCACCATTGAATATTTTCTCCGTATGATATGTGTTAAGAACAAGGTCAAGTATGCGACCAGTGTTTTCGGACTGGTTGATCTGCTGGCTATCATTCCTACCTATTTGAGTATGTTCTTACCCGGAAGCCAGTTCCTGCTGGTTATAAGGATACTCAGAGTACTGAGAATATTCCGTATTCTGAAACTTGTCAAATATCTGGATGAGGCCAGACTATTGATCAGAGCTCTTAAAGAAAGCAGCAGAAAAATCACGGTTTTTCTTTTTACAGTTATTACACTTGTTGTTATCCTGGGTTCTCTCATGTATCTTATCGAAGGTGAAGAAAACGGATTTACAAGCATTCCAATGAGTATACACTGGGCAATCGTAACCCTGACAACTGTAGGATACGGGAACATTGTACCTAAAACGCCACTTGGAATAGCTCTGTCTTCAGTAGTTATGATATTGGGTTACAGTATTATTGCCGTCCCAACAGGCATTGTTACCGCTGAGATCACTTTTGCTTCCAAGGAAGAAAGGAACAGAAGAAGACCTAAGCTCATTTGTGTTACTTGCGGCAATTCAAATAATGACACGGATGCACGGTTCTGTAAATATTGTGGCACAGAATTGTAAGAATTTATATGATATATTGCTTTTCAATAATTATTTGAGATTTGATATACAATATCTTCATAATTTTATAAAGGGTCTTCATACAGGTTTTCTCCTAATCCTGATTAACAGAGAAATATTATGTACCAGCATATACTCATAATGCTCATAATCATTTGTTTAAATACAGGATACATATAAATATTAGAATTCTAGAGAGTTTTCACGTATAAATTAGATATTATAAGGTTATATTACCAGTATAATCTTTTAATAATAAACCTGAAACCTGTTACAACTCAACAAGAGGGATTCGCATTTCAATCTGTGACACAAAAAACGATGAGCTAAATTATCATCAGCTCAAGATCCTTAAAAAAACAATATCTTCTATACAGGATCTGATAGTTGTAATAGACCGAGATCTGAAAATAGTTACAAGTAACTGGAAGAACTGTGAATCAATATCCGCACATGAAAAAGCAGGGCACCCCTTCTGTTATAGCTGCCTGATGAAAAGAAGTAAACCCTGCGAACCATGTCATTTACTGGAAGTTTTTGCTACTGGAAAATGCCGGAAATTTGAGATCGAAGATCCCCTTGATAATAAAACAAAGCTCATAGAACTATCACCTCTTTTTGATGATGACAACAATGTTGTCATGGTTGTAAGGCATGCCAGGGACATAAGTGAGCGCAAGTCCGTGGAAAAAACACTACAGATGAGAGAAAAACAACAGGCTGCAGTTGCAAAACTCGGACAGCATGGTCTTGCCGGTATGGACCTCGACCAGCTTATGAAGGAATCCGTAGAACTTATGGCCGAAACACTTGATGTTGAATATTGCCGAATAATGAAAAAAGAGAATGATAATGTCACCATTGTGGCAAGTGTGGGCTGGGATGAAGAATCTCCTGTTAAATACGAAAAGAACGATATTTTCTGTTATACCCTTTATTCGGATAAAACCGCAATATTACATGAGAAAAATTCACAGGACAGGTTCAGTGGTTTGTCCCTGCTCCGGAATAACGGACTGGTAAACGGTATGGATGTTACCATTGGAAACAAAGAAAATCCCTTCGGAACAATGAACGTGCACACAACACAAAAAAGAGTATTCACAAAAGATGACATGCATTTCATGCAATCCGTGGCTAACGTTCTGGCAGAAGCCCTCAGCAGAAAGGAAACTGAAGAGAACCTGAAAAAATATGCCAGGGAACTTGAGGATGCGAACTATCTCAAAGTACTTTTCACCGATATACTCACCCACGATCTGTTAAATCCCGCAAACATCGTCCGTGGTTTTACTGAAGAACTAATAATAGTTGAAGATGAGAAAAGCAAAAAGAACCTGCTTGAAAAGATACACAAGAACAATGAGAAGCTGATATACATGATAGAGTCAGCTTCCAAATTCATCAAACTGGAATCTATAGATGAGATCAAGTTCGAAGAGCAGAATCTGTTACCCATTCTGGAAAAGGCTGTAAGGAACTTGGAACCTGATATGGATAAAAAGCATATTAAACTGGATTTTAAAAGCAGAGGTACATATCCGGCTTTCATTAATCCTCTCATAGAAGAAGTATTCATGAATCTGTTATCCAATGCTATCAAATTCAATCCATATAAAGGAAGGATAGGTATCAATATCTCGGATTCCGCAGATAAATGGAAGATCCATATAAGTGACAGAGGGCCAGGTATCAGTGATGATGATAAAGAAATGATATTCGAACGCTTCAGACAGACAGATAAAGGTAGTGTAAAAGGAAGTGGCCTTGGTCTTGCAATTGTCAAGAGAATAGTGGAGCTGCATGAAGGTGAGGTTGGAGTGGAAAATAACCCGTTAGGGAAGGGAAGTGTTTTCTGGTTCACTCTCAAAAAAGCTCAGTGCCTGTGAAATAAGGAGCAGGATCTCAACGATTAGATATACTCAATTATTCCTTATGTTCAATTATTTCTTTTTCTTTTTACTTAATTCAATATCAACCTTTACCTTCCTTACTGCAAGGTCAGTTGCCAGTCCCCGGAGCATCCATCTGAGTGCAGAAGCCTGACGGCTG
>JAASSR010000151.1 GCA_021767785.1 Methanolobus sp. | reverse complement strand
TATTTGAAGGCTTGTATGGGAGCACACAGTTGCAACTGTAAGGTTGTCCAAATCATACTCATCAATTAATTTTTGAATATAATCTTCTGTGACTTCAGTCATTATACTTCCTCTCCCTGATCAAGAAGATTATTACCAATTATCAACTTGTTTTTTTCCAGTTCCTGCAAGGGTCTTACATCAAAACTCCTATTTTTCATTTCAAGTATCGCCCTAGCTGCCATTTTAAATCCGGATATGGTTGTGATATATGGCACATTAAATTCGATTGCCATCAGGCGAATAATATTATCATCAGATTCCGAATCATGGCTCTTAATTGTATTAATTAACAGATCAAAATCCGAAGACATCAATTTGTGGGATACATACAAGTTGTCGTTACTGCTCTTTGAAACTCTTTCTGTGTATAGTCCATGCTCTTCCAGCATAGTGCTTACTCTGTCATTGCTTACTATTTTGAACTTAAGCTCTTGCAGTCGCCTGATTTCGGGAATAATACGCAATACTTCATCATCTTCCACTGAAACAAATATGGTTCCTTCTGCCGGAAGTGTGGAATTTGCTGCTAACTGTGCTTTACAATATGCCATCTCAAGTGAAATATCAACTCCCATAACCTCCCCAGTGCTCTTCATTTCCGGCCCAAGAAGACTATCTGTACCTTTGAACTTTATAAAGGGAAATACAGATTCTTTTACAGCCACATGGTCTATTTTCTTTTCACTAAGGCCAAAGTCTTCGAGATATGCTCCTGCCATTATCCTAGTAGCTATTTTTGCAACAGGTAAACCTGTTACTTTACTTACAAAAGGAACTGTGCGGCTGGCTCTTGGATTCGCTTCAAGGATGTATACATTCTCATCACAAACAACATATTGTATGTTTATAAGTCCGGTCACGTTTAATTCAAGGGAAAGATCACGGGTGTATTGTTTAATTGTATTGATCACTTCTTGGGAAAGTGACTGTGGAGGTATAACACAGGCAGAATCACCTGAATGTATACCTGCTTCCTCGATATGTTCCAGTATTCCGGCAATATAGACATCCTTCCCATCACAAATGGCATCAACATCCACTTCAACGCCATTCTCCAGATATTTATCTACAAGTATCTGTGCTTGGTCTGAATAAGCAAAATGCTTTTTTAGGGAAGAACTGAGATGCTCATTATCCCTTACAATTTCCATACGCTGTCCACCCAGTACATATGATGGACGTATCATTACCGGATATCCTATTTTCCCGGCAACATGCATAGCTTTCTCGAGAGAGGAAGCCATTCCATGCGAAGGGGTCGGTATGTTCAGCTTACTTGTTATCGAACTGAACTTTTCCCTGTCCTCTGTTAGATCTATACTATTCAATGAAGTACCTATTATAGAAATTCCGTTGTCTTCAAGGCCCTTTGCAAGGTTCAAAGGAGTCTGCCCTCCAAACTGGATGATCACACCTCTGACCTTCTCCCTTTCTAACACATTCAGGATATCCTCCAGTGTAAGGGGTTCAAAATAAAGATAATCAGAGGTATCATAGTCAGTACTGACTGTTTCAGGATTACAGTTTATCATCACGGTTTCAATACCAAGTTCACGCAAAGCGTAACAGGCGTGAACACAACAGTAATCGAACTCTATCCCCTGTCCTATACGATTTGGACCACTTCCGATTATTGCAATCTTGGATTCATTCCGGGATGGTTCGATATCATCACAGTCCTCATAGGCAGAGTACATATAGGGTGTCATGGCATCGAATTCAGCGGCACAAGTATCTACCATTTTATATGATGGTAACAATCCCAGTTCTTTCCTTAAATTCCGGATATACTTTTCACCGGAATTTACCAATTGCCCGATGCTCATATCTGAAAAACCCATTATTTTGGCATCTTTTAGGATTTGTACCGGCAGGTTTTGTCTGGTATATGAAGAAAGTTTCTCCTCCATTTCTGCAATATTCTTAATTTTGTGCAGGAACCACGGATCGATTCCCGTTATCTCTGCAATCTGAGCTATGTTCATACCTTTCTTTAAAGTAGATGCGATGCAGAAAAGCCGCTCACTGTTGGGTACAGACAGATGTGCAGTGAGTTCCTCCTGAGAGAGTTTTTCAAACTTATCAACAAAAAGTCCGTATGCATTTGTTTCAAGAGACCTGACAGCTTTTTGAAGAGCCTCTTCAAATGTTCTTCCGATTGCCATCACTTCGCCCACGGATTTCATTTGAGTAGTCAATACTTCGTCGGAACCTGGAAACTTTTCGAAGGCAAATTTAGGAATTTTTACAACAACATAGTCAATTGTAGGTTCAAAAGATGCAGGTGTCTCTCTGGTAATATCGTTTGGTATTTCGGGCAGTGTCATTCCCACAGCCAGCTTTGCAGCTATTTTTGCTATCGGGAAACCGGTGGCCTTGGATGCCAGAGCAGAAGAACGTGACACCCTTGGATTCATTTCAATGGCTACAAACCTTCCGTCAGCCGGATTCACTGCAAACTGGATGTTGGAACCGCCAGTATCTACACCGATCTCCCGTATTATTTTCAGTGATGCATCTCTCAATAACTGGTATTCACGATCTGAAAGGGTCTGGGGGGGTGCTACAGTTATACTGTCCCCTGTATGTATTCCCATTGGATCCAGATTCTCTATGCTGCATATTATGACGACATTATCGTCACTATCACGCATTACTTCCAGTTCATACTCCTTCCAGCCAAGAACCGATTCTTCAATAAG
>JAASSR010000079.1 GCA_021767785.1 Methanolobus sp. | reverse complement strand
GAATGCCGATGATAACCCACTTCATAGCCCAATCTGCGGGATGCTTCGGCAAGCTGGATCTTACCATCCTCTGGAAGAGTTTTTTTCTTCCCGGATCTTTTGAATATTTTCACCATAAAAACAACCATCAATCAAGATAGCCTTCTACTTTCAGTCCTTTTTCGTTGAATGAAACATTTCGCATGTTACAATCATGTTTTGTACCGCGCATCTTTATAATCTGAATTGCCCGGGTCATGGTCTTGTCATAAAGGAAATTATGCATAAAAATAACACCATGAGCTGCAAACTGCTCTGTAGAATAAGCTGTGGGGTCCGTCATTTCAGAGAGGATCAATGTAGTGCATCCCAGTTTCTTCAGATTTCGTATGAAACGGCTCATCTCTTTTTCCTGAAGTGACATGTCTTTTGTGGTGAACCTTATGGCTGATACCGAATCAATTACCAGTCTCTTCACCTCATATTCAGAAACATACGCCGCAATTTCCTTAAAAACAACAGATGGAGAGGGGGCCTCTGATTCTATTGAACTTTTACCCACATTGTATTCGGGAGAAATGAATTCGCTAAGTTCGTCCATATAACCGTATTCCATCCTGGGCCCCAGGTCAGCAAACAAAAGTTTCTTCATTTTGATCAAAGTGGGAACATTCATGGCATAATTGGACATGTCATTTATGATATTCTGGGGACATTCAAGTAACGTCACATATAGTCCTACTTCACCCATACTTGCTCCCTGAGCAAGGAACTGAACACCAAATGTTGTTTTGCCACTTCCGGGTGGGCCACTTAACAAGTAAACTCGTTCTGTCAAAAAACCGCCCTGCACAAGATCATCAAAACCCTCTATGCCTGTAGGTATCCTCATTGATTATACTTCCCAAACGTGATAAATACTATTATAGTAATATAGTAATCTAATTATATAATCACTAAAGTATTTCAATGCATCGATATAAACAGACAAAAACCAGAAATACACATGAAGAACTACAAAGAAACAAAAGAAAACAGATTCATCATTAGCATTAAAGATATAAACTGGACTGTCAAAGTTTTCATACTATCTGTTTTTGCTGCTTTTGTACTTGCAATGGCAGCCTATCTTCTGACATTCATGCTGGCTGAACCTGAATCTGTAAGCGAAGCTATCGTAAGTACGGCTTCCACCGCAACTGCCAAAGTAACAGTTACTTCAAATTACATAGATCTTATGTGGGCCATTTTTATTTTCAATAGTATAGCAGCAGCCTGTACTGTTATAGGAACCGGACTTTTTTTGATGGTGCACAAATTGCTGCTGGCTGACATGGCAATGAGACCAAAGAGCCGACTTTACACTCGATTTTCGATAATAATAGAAGAAGCTATGATGCCATTTTACAGATTACTTGTCAGGGTCACAAAAAAGCTAGACAAAGATATCGATAGCATTGTAAAAAGCAATGATAGAGAATCAGGAACTATCTGGCAGTATTGCGGTTACGGAAAAGATGAATACAGAATGTTCGCATACATGCTTCCATACACAGTGCCACTTATGATATTAATGGTAAATGGTATATTAATGGGGATAATGCTGGCATTTTTTACATTCAATGGGGCCATCACAGGCTATCGGTTATTCGGAAATGAGGGTATAACCATCGGCCTTTTCTATAATGTAATCTACTTCTTCATTTCAATCATCCCTCACGGTATTATCGAAATTCCCACTATCCTTGTGGCGGCATCCATGGGACACAGATTTGCATTTGTGCAGGCACAGGATGTGATCAGCAAAGATCTATTCAGCGGAAACGATATTTTCCGTCTTAAAAATGATGCTTACAGAGTCCATGAAACAACTAAGGAATACCTTCTGTCCGCATATACCTGGAAGATGCTTGCGCTTATTGTTTTAACATTACTGATCGCAGCATATATTGAAACTTATGTGACACTGAAGATTGTTGAAGATGTGATGTTAGTTACTGACAACTACCTGAAATCATTAATAGGTTCAGCATAAAAAAGCAAATTCTGAAAAGTCAAAGATCAATGACTTTTTTACAAAGCTCTGAAATAAGCCATACCTTTTGCCACATTACTGAGCAACTGAGCAGCAATCTCCTGGGATGGCCATGAGCCAAGACCACAATCCGGACCTGCGTATTTGATGCTTTCATCAAAAATAGAATATGCTTTTGAAAGTCTTTTAGAGATAATCTCAGGTGTCTCCATTTCATTTATAATCTCAGGGAAATACTGAGTTTCTTTCCAGACATTGGTGTTATACTTATCATTGAGAACGGCTACAAGGTTGAAGATGTCGGTCCTGGCAATACCTACCCTGATGTAGGAATCACTTTCCTCGAGTTCCTTTTTATCTATCAGATCAAGATAGGATGGTGTTGCGGCGGATTCAACACCTATTACACTGATATTTTCAGCCTGACATGCAAGATTATAGTGCAAAGGAGAATGCAGGTGTATCTCCACATCACATCCGGCACCTTTTGCAGAGCTGCATGCAATATCCATGGCTTTGATCAGGTCGCTGTCAGAGAACATTACCTGTGGATTGATACCTATACTTGGTTCATCAATGGAAACTGTTCTGATATTGAAATTCTTTGCACCTGAAAGTGAGTTCTTAACGAAACGATCAATGCTTTCCCCGAGCAGATTCAGTATGTCAACATACTCTGTGCCGCCGAAATCCTTTAAGTACAATTCAAGCGGGCCGGTTACACAGACACGAACATCCAGTTTTTCACCATGCTCCTCTCTGTAGGATTTTGCAACTTTTTCAATGGCTTCGAGTTCGATGATACGGGCATCAGATTGTTTTACTTTGAACGGTTCTTCGGTACAGTTCGGGTCTCTTATGATAGAAAGGAACTGTTCGTTCATATCCTGATACTGTGGATATGTGGGTACTTCCACACCTGCTTCCACTTTCTTCATGAAAGCATTATTAATAACCTCAAAAAGATCCCTGTCACTTTTCTTCTCTGAGAACTTACCGGCTATCCAGTCCCTGGATCTGCCTGCCGGAAGAGGAAAACTGCCAATATCATCAAAGATTATCTCTGCCATGCCTGTGTTATTTGCCTGTATTTCACTTATAAGTTTTGAGTGATAATGGAATCATGATTCGTGTACAACAATTTAGCCAAAAATATATCAGTAGCCCTGAATAATAGGATAAATATGGGAAAATTGGGGTTAAAGGATGTCATTGCCATGGGAGTTGGCGGAATGGTATCCGGTGGTATATATGCAGTTCTTGGAGTTGCAATGCAACAGGCAGGCAATGCAGTTTCCTTTTCATTCCTGATTGCAGGTATTCTGACATTGCTCACAGGATATTCATACGTTAAGCTTACACTTCATTTCAAGGAAGAAGGCGGAACATTCTCTTTTATAGAACATGTAGTGGATAACAAGCATATCGCAGGAGTGTTCGGGTGGTTGCTGGTGCTGGGTTATGTAGGAGTCATGGCATTATATGCATTTGCCTTTGGTTCCTATCTTGTCAGTCTTCTCGGATATACTCCGGATTCAATAATAAGACAATTGTTCTCCGTGGCTATAATAACGATCTTCGTGGTCCTGAATATATCAGGAGTAAAGGAAACAGCACTTTTTGAAGACATAGCAGTGTACCTTAAAATAGGCTTGCTGATATCTCTGGGAGCACTGGGAATATATTTCTCAAATGAAGTTTCAACCACCATAGACTCATTTTTCAATAAAGGATTTTTAACTCCGATAACAGCCTTTGCCATAATATTTGTTGCATATGAAGGTTTCCAGCTCCTGACCTACGATTACAGAGAGATCGAAAACGTAGATAAGAATCTTCTCTACGGTATGTATATTGCCATAATCATAGCTATGTTCATTTACATTACAGTCTCTTTTATGGCAACACTTCATGTGAGCCCGGAACAACTTATAGATAAAAAGGAATTTGCCCTTGCAGTTGCAGTTAGATCATTTCTGGGTACTGCAGGTTTTATAATAGTGATTCTTTCAGCCCTTCAAAGTACTTCTTCAGGGATAAATGCAACCCTGTTCGGTACATCACGCCTTACCCATAAAATAGCCACTGAAAAGGAGCTACCTAAGATATTCTCCTTCCGGGACAGGAAAGGAATACCTGTTTATTCTCTTGTCATAATTGGTGGTCTTAGTGCTCTGTTTGCTTTTCTGGGTACACTTGAAGAGATCACTACTTTTGGCTCAATTGTTTTTCTGATAGCAGATGCCGCGGCAAATTATGCAAATCTAAGATTATACAAGCAAACCCATTCCAGCCCGTGGATACCACTGGTAGCTCTTGGTGGATGTATAATTGCGATCCCTATAATCATCCACCATCTGTATTTTAACCAATTCCATGTACTTGTGTCAATTATGGCTATATTCGCAATTGTGCTCTTCCTCGAGTTTCTGTATCTTAAAAGGAATAAAATAGAAAATATTACAAGTGCTGAATGATTAGCACACTAAAAAAAATCAAAAATGGAAACTTGTTATTTCATTATTCTATTTCTTCAAACAGGAAGAGATCTTTGATACATAGTAATTAATGCACATCTGTGAATAGTCCAGAGACCTTGATGACATATTGGAAATTATCTCATTTTCATCTCTCTTTGACTTTCTGGTGCTCTCTGGAATACCATACCTTTCATTGTGTCTGGAAACTTTTTGGAGCATTATGTTCTGCAGCTCCACAACATCAAACTTCTCCTTATCTGTCAGCTCCTCAAAGCCATCTTTCAGAGATTGCAGCTGTTCACTATTATCGTTGGTCATTTTAATATATAAGATAGGATTTTTTAGTACCATACGCACCACTAAATCAAATATCATATTTACATTAGATATAGTTTTTGAAATCATAGAGATATTATATATATAAATTGAATGAAAGCCGATATTGACATTTATTTGAAAAAATAAATAGCTCCGACTGAAAGCCGGAACTGATTTCGTATTTTATCTGTTTTCGCCCGACGGAAGGGTCATCAGAATTCCGATATTGGCAAGTGCTTCTGCCACCTGTTTGAAAGCAACAAGGAATTCTTTTGTGCTGAGATCCAGATCAGCTGCCAGTGGTTCTGATGCGAACCATATTTCCTTTTCACTTTCACCACGTGTAAGTGAGACACAGGCAAGCATATCAGCTTTTGTCAGCCTGTACACTGAGTCTCTACCTGTTGGTGTTACCCATGAAGGATGTATGGACTTGAGTTCATTCACGAACTTATCCCAGTTGATAGTTGCAGATGCCTCCAGGTTAAGTTTTACACTTGCACGGTCTCCTGTGATCTCTTTCTCAAGATTTGTGACAAGCTTCTTATATTCAGGATCTGACTCGTCAACCACCATAGCTTCTTTCTCCAGCTTCTCTGCTTCATCTGCAAAGAAAGGAGCAAGGTTTACAGCGCTTGATGGTTTTGTTGCAAGGGAAACACCAAAGAAAGCTATTCCGCTAAGGAGCATTCCCACAATTACACCGTGGTTTGAAAGCACAGGATGAATGGTATCAAGATATGCAGGAGCAAGCGGTGGGGTATTTGCAAGATCAATAACTGTGAGCCCTATCTGTGCAACAGCACCTACGATCAATCCTGCAAGGGCACCTTCCTTTGTTGCACGTTTCCAGAAAAGGCCCCCCATGAGTGGGAAGAAGTAGGATGCACTTGCAATGAAAGTTGCAATATGGATAACATCAATAATACTCTGAATATAGAATGAAAGTATGGTTGCCATTGCTACTATTATCAGCAAAGCGATCCTGTTGACAGCCATCATTTGTTTCATGGTAGCATCGGGTTTTATGTAGCGCTGGTATATATCACGGGAAAGACAGGAACCACCGGAAGTTGCAAAGGTATCTGCCGAGGACATGGCAGCTGCAGCAAGTCCGACTGCACAAAGACCCAGTGCCAGAGGAGAAAGGTTCTCTACTATAAATACCAGCAATGCAGGCTCAGCCTGCGCCATGGCGCCCATCCCTATATCTGCAAAGGAGGCGGGTATAGATGGATACAGATGGTTAAGACCTATCGCAATAACAGTACACGCCACACCGAATATCAGAAAGATGAGGAAAGAACCCATAATCATACCATTCCTTGCTGACTTCTCATCCTTTGCAGCCCATATTCTCTGCCATGGGTCCTGCTCTGTTACCCATCCGGGGATAATTGCAAATATGAATATCATGACAGCAGGAAGACCTATTATGAATGGATTCCACCAGTCTGAAGGAACGTTACCGAAAAGCTCTGAAGTGCTTATAGCCGGAACATCGGCAGAACCTGTGGTCGCTGCGTTGACAACAACAAGAGCAATTGCAATAGAGAAAGTTGCAAGCATTATGAACTGTATCATGTCGGTCCATATGACCGCAGAGAAACCTCCAAGTGTCACATAAACGGATATGGCAAGGGCCACAATAGCCGCAGCATAGATCGGAGGAAGACCAAAGAATATCTCGAGCACAAGTGACAGACCTTTGATATCAGCAACCGCGAAGAGAACCATCACAATTGCGATGATTATCGCAACAGGTCCACGCATGGTGCTGCTGTACCTCTGCTCAAGCAATTCCGGTTGTGTGATCGCAGGTAAGTGTTTAATCTTACCAGCAAGCAGGGCGATAAGCAACAATGCAAGAATATTAGGAGCTACAAAACCCCATATTGAGCCCATTCCAAGAAGCATATAAAAACCAATAACTGCCAGTATCCCACCGGCTGTCATCCAGGATGATGCTGCAGAAAAACCAACACCTATTGAACTTATCTTACGACCTGCGAGCCAGAAATCCGTTATTGATCTCTGACGTTTTGTGAAATAGAATCCTATACCGATCAGTCCAAGCAAATAGACTGCCATTAATATAAGAAATATCTGATAACTTTCCATGATTACAAACTCCTTGAGAAATATTGAAATGACTTCAGCATTTTGAATGCTAAAGACCTTTATATATGAGATATAATTCTTATTCTGAGTAGTATATAAGCGTTTTCAGAAAATTAATTTAAGTTTTAGACAATTCTATTTTACTTTGTACCAGAAACATTGCCCTTTGATGCATATTCAACATTGGATTTAATTTTAAAGAAAAAAATTAAATTGATTTTTAGATTTAAACATCAAAAGCAAAAATCTTCAATCCAAAATAATATTATCATTCAGATACTATCATATTCCATGACCCTTGAGCCTGTTCACATAAAAGAGATACATGAGATCGTTGACCGCATCGATACCTGTTTTCAGAAAGATGACGATTATTGCGCCGACAATGAAAGGATATCAAATATACTTGACAGGCTCAAAAAGCTGGAATACAACGGCAAGATCGTACTGAAATCCATCGGACCGGTGACCCGGGGAAAAGTGAGTATCGAAAAAATGCTGCAGACCCGGGATCCTTTTCCGCAAACATATTCCTGTGACAGCGGCAGCACAACTGCAAAGACATTTGATAACGGTCTTTATCTTGATTTTTGCCATTGTGCAATAGCAAGTACACCTTCAGACCTTGATATCCACAGTAAGAGAACGATTGTAGCAGCAGCTTACACCGCCAGTGATAAAGTATACATTAACACCAGCAAGGGCTGGGAAATATTTGACAGCGGATCCGGACGAAAAAAAATTATCCGCATCCAGCCCGGATTACTGAATAAAAAGGTCACGGATATTCTTCACGATGTTGCCCTTTATCTGAGCGAGTCCGAGCACATACTCTGGATGCTTGAAAGAATTAAAAATGAAAAAAAGGAGAGTTTCTTCATAATGGATGGTCCCATCTATCCTAAAAGAGTGATGTACTGGATGGTGGTAGATTCCGAAGACGTGAACATACGTATTGATCCCAATAGTGAGAAGATAATACAGAACTATATTGACATAATGGACCATCATATCGAAAATATGGAACCTCTGGTGGGTTTTGTTAAGAACCCGGAAGACATGCAGATAATGCTGGCACTGAAAAAAGGTGATGGTGAACTTGACATTCCCTGGCTTGTAGATGCTCAGTTTTTCAAAAATGCGTTATCCCCTGAAAAAACAGGGAGCAATAGAAAAATAGCTGAAAAGTACATTACCTACACCAACTGGTTCATACAGCCAAACCAGTTCTATGAGAAAATGCTTAGATCCACTTCACCCCTTGTTGCTGATCTGGCAAACGGCAAATTCGATGCTGAGGACTATGCACTCAGTTTCTTCATGGCATATGTACCGAAAATGAATATTATTTTTAAGATCGAGTCGCCTTACGGACTTATCAAAAATAATGAGATGAGAGGGCGTATTACAAGGAAAGTACTTTACGATATGGCAATGACAGGTATACCGAAAACCCTGTCAAAAGCAGATTCAATAGCAAAGATACCGGTTGCAGAAAGGCAGCATATTGTAAACAGGTTCAGAAATTCAAGGATAGATACAAATTATAATGAAACCAGATGGGATGAAAAGGATGAGAGATGAAGATATACTTGCTTTTGCTAAAAACAACAGAAATGCAGACGATATTAATGATGAAAAACCCGAAATTGATATATCCGCTAAAGAGACAAACTACGGGGAAGTTGATGAAGTGTTCGAAGAATTCGAACCTGAACAAGTATTGTCTGCATCTGAAGAGAACAAAGTATCAGACGATGCCTTCGGTATAATTACCACGGGAATCGATCCCCTTGAGATCACAGAATCAGGAGCAAGGATCACCGGTTATATTACTACATCTCATCGTCCGAACGTCAGACTCGGAACTTACGTTATTGTACCATATGGTGATGAAGACCTGTTTGCAAGGATATGGAAGCTCCAGTATCTTCAGGAATTCGCAGTTGACGATGCAACGGAAATACATTCCCGCAGGATGCTCCGATCCAACACAACCGATGAAGTTGACTATAAGTTCCTGGCATACCTTGATCCTACCTGCATTTTGTATGAACCTGATGGAAAAGGAGCAGGACTTTCCAGAAGAATGAGTGACAGGATACCACGTCCTAACACACCTATACTGCCTGTTACGGATAAAAAGAAGATACAGACAGGTCTCAATATCCCTGATGAAGGTATCTTCCTGGGACATCTGAGTGTTGGCGGAGAACTTGTAAAGACCCATGCTGTACCACCTACTGTTCCTTATTACCTGAGAAACGATTACTCCATGGGTGATCCCCTGATATTCAGGCACATGCTGGTCTGTGGCAGCACCGGTACCGGAAAGACTTTCCTCACAAAGAATGTACTGCGTCAGTTCATGAGTGAAGACAACCGCTACAAGCTCCGCGGTTCAGAAGAAAACAGAAATCCTTGTCTGGTGATCATGGATCCGCAGGATGAGTATTCCCAGCTTTTTGAGGATAATCCTGAGATCACAGATGAAGATGAATTCAAATTCAGGGCTGAAAATATAAATTTCGGTGCCTGCAAGAACACAAAGACATTTGTGGCTAAAGTTAAGGGAGAAGCTTATACCGGCAGGTCCAGAGCTGAACAGATAGAATTCACGATCCCCTTTGACATGGTACGCAATAATTCATGGCTCATTGCTCCTGTTGGAATGACAGAACTCCAGTATGCAGGAATCGACGTATTACTTGATGATTACTTCAAAAAAGGAGGCAAGCACACCTACAGTGGCTTTACGGAATTCATTGACGATGATATCACAAGACACTACTATACTGAAGAAACCCACAAGATACACGAATCATCCTATGACGGTATCGTACGGAGGGTAAAGAACCGTGCCTTTTCAAGAGTTTTCGATCAGCCGGCAAGACCTATTAATGAAATACTGGAACAGATTTTCAAGCCCGGACAGGTGAGCGTATTCCCTACAGAATACATTACCAACTCACGCATCCGTGACATAATAACACTCACTTTGATGAGCCTCATTGTTGATAACAAACTGAGCACTTCCGGCGAAGCTGCTGTAAAGGAAACACCCATAATCCTTGGACTTGACGAGGCACATCGATATCTTGCAAAAGCAGGTGGAGAGCACTCAAGGAGACTTATTTCTAAATTCGCTGATGCTGCTCGTCAGGGAAGAAAAGAAGGACTTGGTCTTTTCCTTATCACTCAGGACCCACAGGACATTGATGATACCATTTTCAAGCAAATCAACACGCGTGTGATTCTCAATCTCAGTAATGATGCAGCAATCAGCACCATGAAGGTGAAAAAGGAATTTGAGAAGAGAATTCCTTACCTGAAAAAAGGACAGATGATCGTGCAGAGTCCTGATAACAGCGACATTGTTGAGATAATGGGGCTTTCAAGGTGTGTTGTGAAGCATGTTTAAAACCGTTGAAAATGCTTTTCACCGAAACGTATATATGAAGCCAGTACGTATGGGTGTCTCGCTCAATCGAATTCAACACCGCGGGCCGGTAGCTTAGCCAGGAAGAGCGACGGACTCTTAATCCGTAGGCCAGGGGTTCAAATCCCTTCCGGCTCGCATCTTACAATTTTGTATCTTTTTTTCTTCTGAATACTTTATAAAAGGTTAAATCCAATCAGATAAATCTATCCTCATTCTTAAAGTGGAGTATAACTATGCCAAAAGTGAGTGTTGACATTCCCCAGGAGCTTCTCGAAGACCTGAACCAGCATGTAGGTGACAATAAGAAGTTCGTTACACAGGCAGATGCCATAAGGACAGCCCTGCGTAAGATGCTGGATCAGCTTGATGATATAGACCGCAGACACGGCAGACTGGAAGAACTAAAAGAAAAGTGAGTTTTATGTGCAAATGTTCTTGTAAGTAAACTACTGATACACTCAGTTAAGCACGAATAAGAGCAACAATATCTGCGTGCATCCGTGTTTATGTGCGGCCCATATTCTGTAAGTTCAAATCATGAAGAATCTGTTAGCTTATAAACTTCTCAAAAACTCAATACATTGCCTGCCTTCTTCAAGACTTGACATTTCGGTTACCATAAGTCCTTTGTAACCGGAAAGGTTTTCCATCAGTTTGTTCCAGTTGATATTGCCCTGTCCTATGGGAAGATGCTCGTCGCGTTTTCCGTTGTTGTCATGGATATGCATGTGCACGAGTTTGCCTTTGCACTTTTCCACGAACTCGTCCAGAAGTCCCATGGTGTTAGCATGTCCCACATCAAGGGTCATACCAACATTTTTCCTGTTTACCTGCTCAAGTGTTTCAAGCATTTCATCCGGATACCGGCCGAATATCTTTGGCATATTGGGCATGTTCTCAACAGCTATAGTAATTCCAAGATCATCCGAGTAATCACCCAATTCCCGGATAGACTCGATGCATTTGTCCCATGCTTTATCAGGGATCTTGGAACTGTAGGGGGACAGGTAACCGGGATGCAATACCGCTACTTCCACAAGATCCGATGCCATATCCAGATAATACCGCATCTGTCTCATGACCTCTCCGTGTACTCCGGGATTCAGTCCGGCAATATTCATATCTGAGAACGG
>JAASSR010000012.1 GCA_021767785.1 Methanolobus sp. | reverse complement strand
TCATCGATGCCACGACCAGCATCAAAGATATTTTTTTCAGATTAACGTATTTCATATCATACCACCAAGTTTGATAAGTTTTTTTGATGCTGTCTGCTCTTTTGTTCAATGTATATGAACTTTTCTGAAAAATAGTCAATGTTGTAATTATTATCATTATCATTTTTGTGCTTTTTGAGAGTTCAAAATGAGATAAATTGATATTGAATATTTTTAGGAGTCTAAAAGCACACAAAAGTTTTGAAGAAAAAGAGAACTTAAAAATCCAAATTATTTTCAAAATAGCTCTTTGTTTCCACCTGGTCCTCTCATGTAATTCCCGAACTCGGAATCAACAAGTTCAAGTCCATTGAAAACAGGTCCGTCCCTGCACACACGCAGTCCTTTTCTATCCATGCAGCAAGCGCCACAAACGCCTATTCCGCATTTGAAATATCTGTGAAGACTGAATTCCGTCTTTCCAACTGAATTCTCTTTTTCAAGCATTCCGAAAACGCATTTCATCATTACCTCAGGTCCGCAGGTGTATATCCTGTCATAAGCTGCTGTATCGGTATCAGCAAGTACGTCTGTCACAAAGCCGCATCTGTGTGCAGAACCGTCATCTGTTGTCAGATGAAGTTCGCCACATGGTGTGAATCTGTCAACAAAGAGCAATTCATCTGCATTTCTTGCTCCAAGTATCGTTGTCATACAGACACCTATCGAGGAAGCATATTCAGCCAGAGGTGCAAGTGGGGCGGCACCCACACCGCCTGCTATGAGCAATATCTTTTCATCTCTTCCCGGAAGCGTAAAACCGTTTCCAAAAGGTCCCCTTATACCAAGGTGATCGCCTTCTTTTAGCATGAATAACTTTTCAGTGGCATCCCCAACTTTTTGCACAGTGATGGAGTTCTTGCCGGATAATGTCATGGGTATTTCATCAACTCCGCGTATCCAGACCATGACGAACTGACCTGCAACAGCTTCATTAAATGATCTATCAAAAACAAAAGTTCTTGTTGAAGGTGTTTCCTTGATTATTTCAATTATTTTGACATCAATAGGGTACATTATATCCTCTCATGTGCAATACCGACAATATCGCCGACGTATTTGTAGTCATTTTCATTTATGAAGCTTTTAATACCACTGGATATGGAACTGAAAACTTCCAGTCCTTCATATACTGCCGAACCAACCTGTACCGCACTGGCACCGGCCATCATCATTTCGATGGCATCCTGCCAGGTATAGACACCGCCAACACCTATGATGGGTATATCAAGTGAAGCATAAAGGTCATACACACATTTCAAAGCAACCGGTTTCACTGCATGTCCGGAAAGTCCGCCGAATCTGTTACCAAGTATCGGGTAACCACTGTTGATATCTATTGCCATTCCCTTTACGGTGTTGATGCCCACAACAGCATCTGCTCCGCCTCTTTGTGCAGCTTCTCCTATTATAACTATATCAGTAACGTTGGGTGTGAGTTTAACCCACACAGGGGCATCGACAGCATCTTTTACAGCGACAGTTATACTCTCAACGGCATCCGGGTTACTTCCAACGGATGCGCCATATCCTTTTGCATGCGGACAACTCACGTTAAGTTCAAAGGCATCGGGTTCTGAGTCCATAAGTCCAATTGCGACATCCACAAACTCGTCCTCTGTCCCGCCGAATATACTTGCAATTACCGGAACGTTGCTTTCATTTTTTGCAATGGCAAGTTCATCCTTAAAATCAGGGTATGATGGATTGGGTAAACCCATTGCATTTAAAAATCCGTATCCAAGATCTATCATGCTGGGGTTTTTGTGACCTTCTTTTGGCTCAGGTCCTATGGATTTGGTAACAACTGCACCTGCTCCTTCCTTCGCTACACGGACCAGTGATGCTCCTGTGGTTCCCATAATCCCGGCAGCCAGAATAGTGGGATTATCTAATTCTATTCCTGTGATTTTATTCATACTGCCTCTGTACTTCGTCAGCTGTTCCTGCACTCAACTGACAAAGGGCTCTCTGCACAAGTTCCTTGCCACCCATCTGTACAAGTGCCCTTGCAAGCACTTTTGCATGCTCCTGATAATTTTCTACCGGTATTATCTCGTCAATAAGTACATGTTCTGAGCCATCAAGTGCCAGTACTTCACTGCGTATGCTGATCTCATCTTCATTGATGAACTGTGCAAAGGATCCGATAGGTGCAGTACATCCACCTTCCACATCGGCGGTAACTATTCGCTCGATCTCTGTTTCAATCCTTGTCTGCTGGTGATCAAGGTTGGATGTGACCTCTTCTGCCTCTGTCCCGGCAGGTGTAACAACTGCTATGGTCCCCTGGTTCGCTGAGGGGCAGAAGAACTGCGGGTCAAGTCGCTGGACATTCATCTCCCAGCCCATTCTTTGAATACCTGCTTCTGCCAGAAGTATTCCGTCATAGAGACCTTCTTTAAGCTTTCTTATTCTTGTATTGATATTACCTCTGAGATCCTGGACATGGAGGTCTGGACGAAACCTCAGCGTCTGGGCTCTTCTGCGCATGGATGTTGTGCCTATTACCGCTTCTTCGGGGAGTTCTTCAAGTCTGGAACCATCCACTGTTAGCAACACATCATATGGTGAATCACGCTTTAGCACCGCGGATGTGGAAAGCTCTTGCGGACGCATGGTTGGCAGATCCTTCATGGAATGCACGGAAATGTCGATCTCACCACTCAGCATCCTGTCATCGAGTTCCCTCACAAAAGCCCCGACACCTGCTACCTCATGTAATGGTCTGTCTGTAAAAGTGTCACCGGATGTCTTTATTATTTTTCTGGTAGTATTGACCCCGATCTCAGACAGCAACCGCTCGATAGTTTTTGTCTGGGCAACAGCAAGGTCACTTCCGCGGGTTCCTATTATCATGTGATCTCACCGCTCATTTCAGGTTCTTTTCGTAGGCAAGAAGGGTCTTCTCAATATCTTCTTCTGTATGTGCTGTTGAAAGGAAATTCGTCTCGAATTGTGCAGGCGGAATGAAAATACCACTGTCAAGCATCTTGAAGAAGAACTTAACATATCCTTCTTTATCGCATTTCAGGACGTCCTGGTAGTTCAGAGGTTTGTCTCCGAAGAATATCTTGAACATTGAAGCAATACCAACCACACTGTAGTCAAGATTCAGGTCTGAGACTATTTCTGATAATCTCTTTCTCATCATTTCGCCGTTTTCATTGAGCTTTTTATGGACATCTTCCTTTTCCAGTATATCCATCACTGCAAGACCTGCTGCCACAGAAGCCGGACTTCCGCTGAAAGTTCCTGCCTGGTATACACTTCCGGATGGTGCGATCATTTCAATGATCTCCTTCTTTCCGCCGAACACGCCTATCGGCATACCACCACCGATGATCTTTCCCAGGGTTGTCATGTCAGGTGTAACACCAAAGTATTCCTGTGCCCCTCCCATTGCGAGTCTGAATCCGGTGATAACCTCGTCAAAGATAAGAACTACATCATTCTCCTCGGTAACCTTACGCACATCTTTCAGGTAGTCATCTTCTGGAAGTATGGGACCGATGTTACCCATAACAGGTTCGATTATAACTGCAGCCATATCGTCCTGGTTCTTTTCAATGGTCTCAGTGAGTGCTTCTGTATCGTTGAAAGGAACCTGCATTGTGTGCTTTGTAAAATCCTGTGGAATCCCTAAAGAATCCGGTTTTCCAAGTGTTGTTGCACCTGAACCAGCTTTTACCAGTACTGCATCATGAGCCCCATGGAAACCACCTTCGATCTTTATGAACTTATTCTTGCCTGTGAATCCCCTTGCAGCACGCAAGGCACTCATGGTGGCTTCGGTTCCTGTAGATACAAATCTGAGCATGTCAATACCCGGATATGCCGCTGCTATCTTTTCTGCAAGCCGGACTTCAGGTTCTGTTGGTGTACCGTAAAGCCATCCTTTCTCGAGCTGTGAAACAATTGCCTGTTTTATTGCCGGATTCGCATGTCCCAGCATGTTAGGTCCGTATCCCAGACAATAATCAATGTATTCATTACCGTCGATATCTTTTATCCTGGAACCCTTTGCTGATTCTGTATAGAATGGGTATGGTTTGATTGCTCTTACCGGACTGCTGACTCCTCCCGGAAGGAGGTTTCTTGCTTTATTGTATAGATCTCTGGACTTATCTAAAGACATAAAAAACACCTTGTAATCATTTTAATATTTCAGCCATATCCCTGGCAAAATAGGTAATTATCATATCTGCACCTGCTCTTTTTATTGAAATAAGTGATTCATACATGACCTGTTTCTCATCAAGCCATCCGTTTTGGGAAGCTGCCTTGAGCATTGCATATTCGCCACTGACATTATAAGCTGCAGTTGGCATTTGGAATTCGGTCTTGAGGCGGTATATTATATCAAGATATGGAAGTGCCGGTTTTACCATTATTATGTCGGCGCCTTCCTGGACATCTAAAGCTGCTTCCATGGTAGCCTCATCGGAGTTAGCAGGATCCATCTGGTGGGTCGATCTGTCCCCGAAGCAGCATCCTGAACATGCAGCATCCCTGAAGGGTCCGTAAAATGCAGAGGAATATTTTGCAGCATAGGACATGATAGGAATATTCTGGAAATTGTTATCATCAAGTGCACGCCGGACGGCGGCGATCATCCCGTCCATCATTCCTGAAGGAGCAACCATATCAGCACCTGCCCTTGCATGGCTTACTGCAGTTTTTCCCAGTAAAGGAAGTGTTGGATCGTTCATTATTTCTTCAGTATCATAATTTACCATTCCGCAGTGTCCGTGACTGGTGTACTCGCAGAGACAAACATCGGTGATCACAAGCATGTCCTTTCCAAGCTCACTTTTGATCTCACGTACAGCACGCTGCACAACATCATCATCACCCCATGCACTGCTGCCCTGTTCGTCCTTTGTTTCAGGCACACCAAAGAGTATCATTGCCGGTATTCCAAGATCAGCAGCTTCTTTTGCATCATCGGCTATCTTTTCCACAGGCACATTGAAAACTCCGGGCATTGATGCCACTTCAGTCGGTTTATCTATTGTTTCATTGACAAACACAGGATATATCAGATCATTGACAGACAAAGAAGTCTCTCTGACCATATCTCTGATCTTGCCGTTTCTCAGCCTTCTCATTCTGCGCTCTGGGAACATTTAACCAGCTCCTCCTTTTCTTTAATCCTTGATTCATTAGTGATAAATACCCTGGCAACCGATTCCAGCAGTTCATCGTCACCGATCTCTGCTGCATATCTCATAACTTTGGTTGGTTCTGCCAGCATTTTGTTGATTATTGAGTGCGTGAGATCTTCTATTATCTGTTTTTCTGTCTCACCAATGGTATGGTAGGCACTTAATTTAGTAAGAGCCTTTTCTTTTTCATTGACACGAAGCTTATAGGACTGGGCATACAGTTCAGATACCAGGGCATCTGCTCTCTGTCTTTTATATTGTTTTATCAACAGGTCATATTCTTCATCAATTATTTCCTGGGCTTTTTTTGCCTCTGACATTCTCATTTCGAGATTTTTCTCATTTATGACCCTCAGGTTATCTATATTATATAATGTCACATGAGGTATCTCTGTAATTGAAGGTTCAATGTCCCTGGGATTTGCAATATCTATTAAAAGGATCTCTTTGTTTCTGAAACTCATGGCTTTTTTGACCTGTTCAGCTTTGAGGACGTAGTGAGGTGCACCGGTAGCACTTATGACCACATCCGCTCTTCTGAGATTCTCATCGATCTGATCGAAGTGGACTGCATGTCCTCCCATCTCGTCCGCAAGGTCTTTTGCAGTTTCGTAGGTACGGTTTGCAATATACATAAGCTCGATCTCCCTGTGGGAAAGGGCGCGTGTGACCAGTGTTCCCATCTCTCCGGTCCCTATGACAAGCACCATTTTATTCTTCAGGTCACCTACAGTGTCCTCTGCCAGATCTACAGAGGCTGATGCAATTGAAAGCGCACCACGGTTTATCTCTGTTTCAGTTCTGACACGTTTTCCTACCTGAATAGCTTTGCTGAATGCAGTATCAAGCATCTTTCCGGTAGTTCCGAGCTTCTTTGCAATAAGATAAAGATCCTTCATCTGTCCAAGTATCTGATCTTCACCGATTATCATTGATTCAAGACCACATGCAAGTCTCAGCAGATGCATAATAGATTCTTCATGATCAAAGAAATCTACAATATTGGAAGAAAGCCCCATTTTCTTTGCGAACTGGAACAGGACACTGCTTCCCTTTGGGGAGACAATATATATCTCTACACGATTGCATGTCTTCATTACAACACATTCGCAGACCAGTTCATTGGAATGAAGGTCATTGAGCATTTTCTCGATGTCCCCGTCCCATGCTTCTTCGATCTCCTCTACAGTTGCTTTGGAATGGGTGATCACCATACTGGTTATTTCAGTCATGGTCACCTCTTGTTAATGTATAATTCGAATGGCAGTGGATATGGTACATGTTCATCTAACTTTCTCGCTTATTTTCTTCCTTACTATATCCTGTGCTGTTTTAAACCCTTTTTCATAGGATTCTTCAAGTGCAGTCCACACTTCTTCACTTTCAATTATGCCCCAGAGGATCTCTTTCCTGTCTCTTTGCTCAGGCACTTCACTTTTGAGATATGTTCTCATTTCATCCTGTATTCTTATCATATCTGTAAATTCAGGAGTTATGACCTTCTCTATTTGTCTTCTTGTGAATCTGGAAAAGGCAGGACTTGATCCGGATGTCGATATACTTATGGTAAGCTCGCCCCTTTTGATCACGGAAGGTATTGTAACATCACCAATTGAATCAACTTCATTAGTGAGTATCTCAAAAGACTTTGCAAGAGTTACGATCCTTTCGTTTATACTTCTGTTGTTAGTTGCAGGTATTACAAGAAAAGCTCCTTTGATTATGTTTCCGATCTCTTCATCGGTGAGCTTTCCTACATCAGCTTTTATCAGTCCGATGTTGTGTTTTTTTTCAAGTTCGAAAAAAGGGCCGGAAAAGTTGAGGCTCACAACCGTAACCCTCGCATATTCTGAGAACAGGTCAGCTTTCCTTTTCCCGACGGATCCACTTCCGAATATAACAACCTTCTTATCGCTCATATCTATCAGCAGTGGCAGGAAGTGGTTATTATCCTTCATATCTCCATCTCCGGGATTAATTGCCTTCTGCTTTTTCTGTAAATTAGTTAAAGATTGCGATTATAACCGAACTCCGGTTTTCTTGAATTCTCTGTCACTGAAAAGAAGCTTGTAATCTTTGATACCTGTGGATTCTGATATTCTTGCTGCAACTTCTTCACAATCTTCTTTTGTATAGGAGTGCACCATTGCGAAAAGGTTGTATTTCCATCCGGAAGCCCGGGGTCTTTCATAACAGTGGGTTACTTCAGGAAAACCGGCCATTATAGTTCCTACTTCTTCCGTTCTTTTGTCAGGTACGTTCCACACACACATTGCGTTTGCCACAATTCCGAGATCCCTGTGTCCGATGGATGCACCGAACCTCCGTATTACTTCTTTATCACGCATCTTTTTGAGACGGTCGATTACTTCCTGCTCATTTATTCCAAGCTCACCTGCAATTTCCTCAAAAGGTGATCTTTTAAGGGGAATACCGTTCTGTGTCATTTTTATTATCTTTTCGTCAATATCATCCATTTATTACCACCTGATTTTTATCTGATATTGAATTTTACTCCTATTTTGAACAGTTTTTTCGTTGGCAGGTCTATAAAATCAAGTCCGGTCTTTTCCTGAAGTTCTTTTATGATAGTATCTATCCTTTCTCTGTTGGCTGCGGATATTGTGAACCATATATTGAATTTTTCAGGTCGATGATAATTATGGGATACTTCTTGATATTCATTGATGTAGCCTGCAACTTCATCCACTTTTTCTTCAGGAACCGTGGCAGCTACCAGAGTACTTGTACCACCAACACCCCTGCGGTTGATAATTGGTCCGATCTTCCTCACAGCACCTTCGTTGTGTAGTCTTTCAAGCCTTTCGATCACTTCTTCTTCACTGATATCCAGTTTTTCTCCAAGCTTCCTGAAAGGTTCAGTTTCCAGCGGGAAGTCGAACTGGATAGTATTGAGTATCTTTTTATCGGTATCGTCAAGAAATATCATTCTGATCACTGTTTTTTGGTATATATATGCAGTAAGGTTCTTCTTCCAGATAGTCCCCTGTGGCTGCATAGGCGCGTGCACGACAGCCTCCGCATACTGTGTTGTATTCGCATCTTCCACATTTCCCTTTAAGTTTGGAAACATCACGCAGATCATTGAATACTTTTGAGTTCTCCCAGATATCCCTGAAACTCTGATCCTTTATGTTTCCGGCCAGTGCAGGCAGGTAGCCACATGGATAAACGTCCCCGGTACTGGACACGAAACAAAATCCTGTACCTCCGAGACAGCCTTTTGTCATCGCTTCATAACCATGTGTCTTGACACTGATCTCAATACCTTCTTTTTCAGCTCTCTGGCGCATAATTCGGAAATAATGTGGTGCACAGGTGGCTTTGAGTTGAATTCCGGCATCCTTCTGTCTGTCATAGAACCAGTTGAGTATTCTTTCATATTCTACAGGTGGTATTTCCTCGTTCTCAAGTTCTTTTCCCCGTCCAGTTGGGACCAGCAGGAATATATGGAGTGCATCGGCGTCCAGTTCCTTTGCCATCTCAAGTATGTCTGGAATTTCTTCAATTGTTCTCTTTGTGATCGTAGGGTTTATCTGGAACCCCACTCCTGCTTCTTTCAGGTTATCTATGCCTTTCATGGCACCTTCGAAGGCTCCCGGCATGCAGCGGAAGTTGTCATGTGTCTGAGGACTTGAACCATCAAGGCTTATACTTACTCTCTTTATACCTGCACTTTTGATCTTCTTTGCCATTTCGGATGTTACAAGTGTACCATTGGTTGCCATGGCAACACGCAGGCCTTTTTCAGTGGCATATTTTGCTATTTCGAAAATATCATCCCTGACAAGTGGTTCACCGCCGCTCAATATGAGAATGGGGTTTCCCATGTCCTTTATCTCGTCTATAAAGTGAAGTGCTTCTTCAGTTGTAAGTTCTCCTTCGGGTTTTTTTTCAGTGGATGAACCTCTGCAGTGTTTGCAGGAAAGATTGCATCCAGCCGTTGTTTCCCAGGCTATGAGTCTTGGAGGTTTTGTCATGATTGATCATCAGGATTGTTTGTTCGTATGTTTACTTATTTATAGAATGGAACTATACTATTTCAAACCTATATTAATACTTGATTATCGGGCAAGCTCTTTAATGTATATGTAAGTTCACACGTGTTCGTTTATCATCACAAGGTTTCGCCGTAATGCTGATGATGGGCACAGGTTAACCTAATATAGAGGTGGTTCTTTATAGGCGCACTAGAAATTGCATTCTCTGTTACATGGATCGCATTGTTAGCATATATAACGTATCTTGTACGTTCCCGCAAAGGGTTATTGTGGCAATGTCGCAGACGGGTAAAATAATGCCATGATGAGGTGTCTTATGGATAAAAAACAAAGAACTGTTCTTGCAGTTGCTTTTATTGCTATCGTTGCTTTTGTGGGTCTCTGGAATGTGGATCTTTCAGAAGGTTATCTTATGATATCTGAGCTTTCATCAAATTCAGATAAGTATGTTGGTCATGAGGTAAATACCATGGGTATGATCAAGAACGGAACTCTTGATGTCACAACTGGGAGCACCTCATTTTCTCTTCAGGACCTTGAGGAGCCTTCTTATGAGCTGGATGTGAAATACACTGGTTCACTCCCTGCTAATCTGGTGGAAGGACAAAGTGTCAGCATAAGTGGTAAAATGATTTCAAAGGATATGGTCGAGGCGCATCAGATCGTGATGAGCTGTCCTTCTAAGTATTCAGAGTGATCGGGCGAAATACATGATGAAAATTGAAGATCTGAATGAATATCAGCTAATCAAGACCGCCAAAAATGAGATAGTCGGTTCCCTGGACGATCGTTCTCAGATGCAAAAAATGCTTCTGCATGTATGCAGTTCCGGTGGTAAGAACATACGGCCTGTAATGCTCATATTGTGTACTGAGATGTGCGGTGGTAATTCTGAAGATAGTGTAAAGGCAGCACTGGCAATTGAGTTCATTCATTCAGCTTCTCTTATTCATGACGATGTTCTTGACGGTGGACTTGTACGCAGAGGAGTTGAATCGGCTCATAAGAAATATGGCATTCCTGCCGCCATTCTTTGCGGGGATTTTCTTATCTCCAAGGCTATATCTCTTATTTCAGGGTATGGTAATAATGCTGTTAACGAGTTTGGCAGGGCCGGTATGTATATGGCAGAAGGTGAGACTATAGATATTTCCAGTGTCGAAGAAGAGTTCAGAGAGCGAAACTACTTTGAGTGTATCACCAAAAAAACAGGTTCGCTTTTTGCTGCAAGTGCTGCCATAGGTGCATATGTTGCCGAGACAGATGAGGAAACAGCTCTTAAATTGAGAACCTTTGGAGAAAATGTAGGAAATGCCTATCAGATAGTTGATGATCTGCTTGAATACCTTAACAAGCTTGAAGATAAAAGTTCTGCATATGAATCAGTAACATTACCTCTTATATACAGGAGGGTGCTGGACCATGATGATGCTGTGGAAAAGACTGTCCGGGAGGTCCGCCTTTGTGTTCAGCGTGCAAAAGATATTCTTTTTTCATTTCCTTCTTCAGATTCAAGGAAAAAACTTGAGCTTATAACTGATCTTATTACGGTTGACATGCTCCCCGATAATATCATTAAATAATATTCAGTCGTCAGGTGAATCCATGAGGGTTTATGATAAATCATTAATTAAAGTAAATGCAAGTACAGATAATGGAAAAGTGGTCCTTGATACAGAAGGTCCTCTGTCTCCTGTTGCAAAACCCATTATTAAACGTATAAACAGAATATTCCAGGAAGAGAAACCAATATGTACAGATGAAAATAACATCATATTCTCAACATGGGCACCTCCTATGCCGGGTGAAATATTCAACAGGATGATCAGTGCACAGGTCTCTTCAATCCTTAAAAAAAGAATTCCTGATCTGTTCTCTATAGGTATTACCACGCACTGCCCCTATGACTGTATTCATTGTGGTGCAGCTGATATCGTTGCGGAACCAATTCTTACATATGATGAGATCAATAGTACAATACAACAGGCTATAGACCTTGGTTCTTATCATATCTCTTTTGATGGCGGTGAAACCATGCTCAGAAAAGATCTTGAGCAGATGGTTTCAAATGTTGACAAAGACCGTGCGATAGCGACCTGTTTCACATCTGCTTTTAGTTTGAACGAGCAAAGGGCCAGGGATTTCAAACAAGCAGGTCTTTTTGCAGCACACATAAGTCTGGATAGTCCGCATGAAGCAGAACATGATCGTGTAAGGGGTCGTAAAGGTGCTTTCAAAAATACTGTGGATGGCATAAAACATATAGTGAATGCAGATATTCTTGCAGACCTCTTTGTTGTTGTTTCTCCATATAATATCGATGATCTTGAAGGCTTCTATAACTTTGCGGCAGATATGGGAATGCAGGAACTGTCGATGTATGAGATAGTAGCTGTTGGACGCTGGATGGATCATGAGAATGAGGTCATGACTTCAAAGGATGTTAAGAAACTTGCCGGGTTCCAGAGATCCATGAACAAAAAAGAAGATGGTCCGAGAGTCACAGCTTTCCCGCATTTCATGGGGCCTGAGCAGTTCGGTTGTTTTGCCGGCAGAAGGTGGATGCATGTTACAGCTGGAGGGGATGTTCTGCCTTGTGCCTATACGCCTCTTTCATTCGGTAGTATACGCGAAGAAAGGCTTGCATCTATATGGGACAGGATGGGTAAACATGAAGCGTATAATTGTTCTGCAGATTACTGTATGATGCGCAACCCTGAATTCAGGGACAAATATATCCATACTGTCCCGGAAGGAAGTCAGCTTCCGTTCAGAATGGATAATAATATGCGTTGATTTGAATGCTGAGCATTCATAAGTTGATGGATTATAATCGGTGTCTTAAGGTAACTTGTTTGGTAATGGAATATAGATTGTTCCATCATTTTCATGATAAATCATTATCAATTGTACATCTCCTTTATCCTGAAAACCGAATACTTTATATGTGAGTTAGCAATAGGAGAGGATGATTTATTCGGGATAATAATCAAATCATCACATGAGGATTAGTATGGCCAAAGAAAAAATATTGTCGGAAATCAAAGAAGCAGAAGACAATGCACAAAAAATGGTTGACGACGCTAAGAAACAAAAGAATGAGCGTATCGCCAGTGCACGTGCCGAGGCCAGGGAAATCATAAAACAGGCCGAGGTCGATGCACAGAATTCTGCACAGAGTGCAATAAATTCTGCAGAAGAGTCAATTGCTTCAGAAAAAGAAAAGATCATCGAAAATGGAAAAAGTGAAGCTGAATCTATAGCAAAATCCGCTTCTTCCAGGGTAGATGAAGCTGTCAACTTAATCATTACAGAGTTCGAGAGGGCAATACATGCTTGAGCTAAAGCAGATGAGTCGTGCCGTGATCGTTGGCCATAAAAGTATTTTTGAGGAAACGGTCGATGCTCTGCACAAAGCCAATCTGTTTCAGATCGAGGATTTCAATGAAGATGATTCAGGTCTCCTTATAGGCAGGCCATTTGAGAATGTAGATGAAGTTTCCAAAAAACTTATCAAGATCAGATCTATTGCGAATTTACTTGGTGTAAAGGATACCGAATCTAAAAAGAAGGATACAAGTGCGGTTTTGTCTTCACTTGATTCTACTCTTGAAAAGCTGGACTCTGAACTCGATGTGAAGACCGAGAAAAAGAACAAGCTCGAATCGGAACTAAAGGATCTTGAGTCTCTCAAGAAGGAATTAGTTCCATTTGCGGGCATATCTATTGATCTCGATTATTATCGGGGTTATAAAAACCTCGCTGTTTTCACCGGATATGTAAGCGAAGATATCGAATCTGCAGTTTCTGGCATTACTTCTTCATATGATATGTCCTATGATCCTAAAGAAGGTACTTTAGTACTATTCGTCCCGGTGGAAAAATCTGCTGAGGTTACGGATATGCTTGCAAAATATGGATTCAGGGAACTCAGGGTTCCGGATGTGAGCGGCGTACCAAAAGATCTTCTTTCAGAAATCGATTCCAGGGAATCAGGGTTGATGGAACAGATTGAGTCTATCGATGCAGAGATAGAATCTCTTAAAGGCAAATATGCTGATTTCATCCTGGCCAGTAATGAGGTACTCTCCATTGAGGCCCAGAAGTCAGAAGCACCTCTCAGGGTCGCTACATCCGAAAGTACCTTCCTCATAGATGGTTGGATTCCTGACGAGGACTTTGATGAACTTAAAAATGTTGTTTATGAAGCAACAAACGGACGTGCATTCGTTTCCAGACAGGAAATGACTGAAGAGGATGAAAAAGCAGTTCCTATAGAATATGACAATCCAAAGGTTGCCTCTCCTTTTGAGGAAATAATGGACCTCTATGCACGACCAAGATATAAGGAACTTGATCCTACTACGTTAATATTCATTTCTTTCCCGCTCTTCTACGGAATGATCCTTGGTGACATTGGCTATGCACTGATTCTCCTTGCATTGGCTGTTGGTATCAAGAAAGCGATTTCTTCCGAAGCTATTAAGCCATTGATGAATGTACTCATATACTGTCAAGTATCAACTCTGATATTTGGTATCTTATATGGTGAATTCCTGGGATTCCCGTTAGCAAGTCTGCACACGGACCATGGAATGGAAGAAGGGCTTATCAAGGGATTTGAAACTATCAATCTCTTTGCATCTCCCGTAGGGGGAGAAATGATCACTTATCCTGTTCACAGAACTCACCTTGTAATGACCATGATTGTGTTCACCGCTCTGTTAGGACTGGTCCACATCAATATAGGTTATATGCTTGGTTTCATTAATGAGAACAGGAAACATGGAATGTCAGCAGCTATTTTAGAGAAAGGTAGCTGGATAGTTATTGAAGCTGGATTGCTCATTGCAATTCTTGGTTACGCGGCTTTGCTACCTTCAATGGCAACTTACCTTGGCGTAGTTGTTTTCCTTGCAGGATTTGTAATGCTCCTTAAAGGAGAAGGAATCAAAGGACCTATCGAACTACCTTCACTTCTCAGTAACTCGCTATCTTACACTCGTATCATAGCTGTAGGCCTGTCATCCATCTACATTGCGTCAACTGTCAACCTGATCGCTTTTGAGATGATCTGGGAACCAGGAACGCAGATCGGTGGAATGACAATCTTTGCAATTATTGTGTTCCTATTCGGACACGCATTGAATACTGTCCTGAGTATTATCGCCCCCGGTTTACACTCACTCAGGTTGCAGTATGTAGAATTCTTCGGAAAATTCTACGAAGGAGGGGGACGCAAATACGATCCATTCGGATATATTAGAAAATACACGGAGGAATAAGAAAATGGCAACAGAAACATTAACCACAATGGACCCAGCAGGATTGAAAGCAATTGGTGCAGGACTCGCAGTAGGACTCACAGGTATTGCATCCGGTATTGCAGAAAAAGACATAGGTAGTGCAGCAATCGGTGCAATGGCCGAAAACGAGAGTCTTTTCGGTAAGGGTCTGATCCTGACTGTTATTCCAGAAACAATTGTTATCTTTGGTCTGGTAGTTGCATTGTTGATCAGCTAATTTAAGGGCGTATACCTCGCTCTTAAATTTTCCAAAGGTGTTGAGCATGGGACTTGAAACTGTTGTTAAAGATATCATGGATGCTGCTCAGGCAGAGGTCTCCAAATTGGATTCCGAGGCAGACGCAGAAGCCTCCCTGATTCTGGATGAGGCAAAGCAGAATGCTAAAAGGATTATGGGAGAACGTCTTGCAAAAGCAGAAGATGATATTAAAAAGATCAGACAGCAAGAATTATCCAGTGCAAATCTTGAAGTGAAGCGCACATTGCTCAATGCACGCAAGGAAATACTCGAAAAAGTATATGTCCAGGCTGTAGAAACCATATCCGCGTTTTCTCCGGAGAAAAACGAAGAACTCCTCAAAAGTCTCATTGATAAATATGAGTCTAATGGCACCAAGATCTATTCCAATGCTGAATCTGAGGAGATCGTCAAAAAGTTATCTTCACTCGAATACGCAGGTAATATTGATTGTCTTGGTGGCGTTGTTATCGAGAATGAAGATGGTACTATCAGATTGGATTATACCTACGATGTCATCCTTAAAAGCGTGAATGAGCGGTTGTTGAAACAGACATCTGATATCTTATTCGGGTGATTTCTAAATGCAGTTGTTGCAGAAATTTAAGCGTGGTAGTTCCAAAAAGGCCAAACCAAAGGGTCATGCAAACTATGCATATACCACTGCACGTGTACGTGCAATGAAAAGCAAGATCCTGCCAAAAGAGACCTACCCCAGACTCATGAACATGAGCATTAATGAGATTACCAGGTTCATTGGAGAATCTGAATATAAAGAAGATGTCGATGAGTTAGCCAGACAGTATGATGGTGTGAATCTGATTGAACATGCACTGAACCGAAATCTTGCTGTGACTTTCACAAAGCTTCTTAGTATTTCAGAAGGCGACGTGAACTTCCTTATAGGCGAAGAGCTCAAGAAATTCGATATCTGGAACATAAAGACCATTCTTCGAGGTAAATATTGTAATGCTACCAATGAAGAGGTTCTTGATGCTCTTGTTGCTGCAGGAAGATTAAGCTATACCTTCCTTTCGGATCTTGCAACAAAAACAACTTATGAGGAAGTTATATCCGGGCTTGAGAATACGGAGTATTACCCTGTACTGAAGGATTATGATGGTACGAATCTTTCGGATATAGAGAACCAGCTTGATAAAATGTACTATGCCGGTCTTTTTGAAGCGGTCAGTGGTTCCAGATCCAAGGATCGTAAGTTATTTGCTAAATTCATGAGGATGGGCATTGATGTGAAGAACCTTATTACTCTTTTCCGCTTGAAGAAAGCCAATATCGATAATCCGGGAATGATGAATCTGATGATCGATGGCGGACTCAAGTTAAAACTTAAGGATATAGAGAGGTTGATATCTCTTTCCTTTGAGGATTTTATTTCTGAACTTGAGAATTATCCATATTGGGATGTAATTTCTGATGTTGCAAGTCCGGATATGGTCTCTTTGATCAATGTTGAGAGCCGACTGAAAAAATACAGGCTTAAATCTGCAGCAAGTTTTTCACATGTTTATCCGATCTCAATTGTACCAATCATGGACTACATGCTAAACAAAGAGAATGAGGTTAACAACTTGCGTCTAATAATTCGTGGCAAAGCTGCCAGCCTCAGTGATGAAATTATCAAGGAACAGTTGGTGATCTGATGGAGTTAGCAGTGGTCGGAAATGGCGAGTTTGTAACAGGTTTCAGACTGGCCGGTATCAGGAAGATATTTGAAGTTAACAATGACGAACTTGAACCTACTGTAGAAAAGATACTTGAGGATCGGGAAGTCGGCATTCTGGTAATGCACGGTGATGATCTGAATAAACTACCGGAGATGTTGAGAGAGACTATCAGCGAATCAGTTGAGCCAACTGTCGTTACTCTCGGAGGTAGTGGTGAAAGTTCGAACTTAAGGGAAAAAATAAAGCAATCGGTAGGTGTAGATCTGTGGAAATGAAAGGTGAAATTTATCGTGTGGCCGGACCTGTCGTTACTATTATGGGTATTAAGCCAAAGATGTACGATGTGGTACATGTTGGCCACGAAGGTTTAATGGGCGAAGTTATCAGGATTGAAGGTGACAAAGCCACTGTTCAGGTATATGAGGATACATCAGGTATTAAACCAGGTGAGCCTGTAGTGAACACTGGAATGTCTCTTTCAGTAGAACTCGGTCCAGGCTTATTAGAAAGTATTTATGATGGAATCCAGAGACCTCTGAAAGTTCTCCAGGAAAGGATGGGAGACTTTATTGACAGAGGAGTTACTGCCAACGGTCTTGACCGTGAAAGAGTATGGGAGTTCAAGCCAACAGTATCAAGTGGCGATTCCGTAAAAGGCGGTTCAGTAATAGGTGTTGTACAGGAAACAGAGAATATCGAGCACAAGATCATGGTGCCTCCAAATGTTTCAGGTACAGTGGATGAAATAAAATCAGGAAAGTTCAAGGTTGATGAGACAGTTTGTGTTCTGGCAAATGGTACAGAACTTTCCCTGATGCAGAAGTGGCCTGTAAGAATGCCACGTCCGGTAGAGAACAAGTTCATTCCTAGAAGACCTCTTATTACAGGTCAGAGGATCCTTGACGGCCTTTTCCCTGTTGCAAAAGGAGGTACAGCAGCTATTCCTGGTCCTTTCGGTTCAGGAAAGACTGTAACGCAACAGCAGCTTGCCAAGTGGAGTGACACTGACATTGTAGTCTATATTGGATGTGGAGAACGTGGAAACGAGATGGCAGATGTACTGAACGAGTTTCCGGAACTCCAGGATCCAAAAACAGGTCGTCCACTTATGGAACGTACCGTACTTATCGCAAACACATCCAACATGCCTGTAGCAGCTCGTGAAGCATCTGTTTATACAGGTATTACCATCGCTGAATATTACCGTGACATGGGATATGATGTCTCATTGATGGCTGATTCTACATCCAGGTGGGCGGAGGCCATGAGGGAAATATCCTCAAGGCTTGAAGAAATGCCCGGTGAAGAAGGTTATCCTGCATACCTTTCTGCGAGGCTCTCTGAGTTCTATGAGCGTGCAGGTGCAGTTAAATCACTTGCAGCAGAAGAAGGTTCTATCACAGTTATTGGTGCGGTATCACCACCTGGTGGTGACTTCTCAGAACCTGTAACACAGAACACCCTCCGTATTGTAAAAGTGTTCTGGGCACTGGATGCAAAACTTGCACAGAGAAGACACTTCCCATCTATTGACTGGCTTACAAGTTACAGTCTGTATACCCAGGGTCTTTCAGAATGGTTCGCAGAGAATGTAGGACCTGACTGGGTTTCACTCAGGGAAAATGCAATGGATTTCCTTCAGCAGGAATCCGAACTTCAGGAGATCGTACAGCTTGTAGGTTCTGATGCACTTCCTGAAGATCAGCAGCTTGTTCTTGAGATCTGTCGTATGCTCAGGGAATACTTCTTGCAGCAGAACGCATTCCACCCTGTTGACACATACTGTTCATTCGATAAGCAGTATAAATTATTGAAAGCAATCTCCAAGTACAGTGATATGGCACAGGAAGCACTCGAATCCGGAATACCTATGAAGGATATACTGGCTCTTGAGTCTAAGGACGAACTTGCCAAGGTAAAATTCGAAGAGGATTTCGATGGTGTACTGAATACTGTCCTGGATAAGATGGACAAGGAATTTGAAGCACTTGGAGGTAATTAAGATGACCAAGGAATATAAGACGATCACAGAAATCTCAGGACCATTGATATTCCTCGAAAAGACCGAACCGGTGGGTTACGGTGAACTTGTTCACATCAATCTCCCCGACGGTACAACAAAGAGGGGTCAGGTCCTTGATACCTCAGCTGACGTCGTTGCAGTTCAGGTATTCGAAGGAACAGGTGGTCTGAATGAGGAATCCGGTGTTGTGTTCTCCGGTGAGACGATCAAGCTCCCTGTATCAAAGGATATGCTCGGTCGTATCCTTTCAGGTTCAGGTGAACCACTGGATGGCGGACCACGTATTGTCCCTGAGGACAGGGTCGATATCAACGGAGCATCAATGAACCCTTATTCAAGGATGCCACCGGAGGAATTCATCCAGACAGGTATTTCAACAATTGACGGAACAAACACCCTTGTCCGTGGACAGAAGCTTCCTATCTTCTCAGGATCAGGTCTTCCACATAATGAGATCGCACTTCAGATTGCCCGTCAGGCAAAGGTTCCAGGCTCAGAGGAAGATTTTGCAGTAGTATTTGCTGCAATGGGTATAACAAACGAAGAAGCTCAGTACTTCATGGAAGACTTCGAGAAGACCGGTGCTCTTGAAAGAGCTGTGGTTTTCCTTAACCTTGCAGACGACCCTGCTGTAGAGCGTATCATCACACCGAGGATGGCTCTTTCAGCTGCAGAGTACCTTGCATACGAACACGATATGCACGTACTTGTTATCCTTACTGACATCACGAACTACTGTGAAGCACTCCGTCAGATGGGTGCAGCCCGTGAAGAAGTACCAGGTAGACGTGGTTATCCGGGTTACATGTACACTGACCTCGCATCACTTTACGAGCGTGCAGGGGTTATCAAGGGAAGGAAAGGATCAGTTACTCAGTTCTCGATTCTTACCATGCCCGGTGACGATATAACTCACCCTATCCCTGATCTCTCAGGATATATCACAGAAGGTCAGATCGTAGTTTCCAGGGAACTTCACATGAAAGGTATCTATCCGCCTATCAATGTACTTCCGTCCCTTTCACGTCTGATGAACTCGGGTATTGGTGATGGAAAGACCAGGGATGACCACAAGGCGGTATCCGACCAGATGTATGCAGGTTATGCAGAAGGTCGTGACCTCAGAGGTCTTGTAGCCATTGTAGGTAAAGAGGCACTGTCTGAAAGAGATCAGAGGATCCTTGAGTTTGCTGACCTGTTCGAGGACAGGTTCGTTCGTCAGGGAAGAGATGAGGACAGGTCAATAGAAGATACTCTTCAGGTCGGCTGGGACATTCTCTCCGAACTTCCGGAAGCCCTTCTTACAAGGATCGATAACAAGTATATTGACAAGTACCACCCTGCTCACAAGAGCAACTGAGCTGACAGGTGATCCAACATGGGCGCAAAAGATGTAAAACCAACTCGTTCCGAACTAATAGAGATCAAGAAAAAGATCAAACTTTCACAGAGTGGTCACAAGCTGCTCAAAATGAAAAGAGATGGTCTGATCCTTGAGTTCTTTGAGATCCTCAATAAGGCAAAGGATGTCAGGACCGAGCTGGATGCCGCCTATGAAGATGCTTCCCTGAAGATAGGTATTGCAAATGCTGTTGACGGTACTATTACCGTCAAATCCACAGCTTTTGCACTTCAATGCAAACCTGAGATTGAACTGGAAAGTTGCAACATAATGGGTGTCGTTGTTCCGAAGATCGAATCATCCAGTGTCAAGAAGTGCATAGACGAACGTGGCTATGGTATTATTGGCACCAGTTCATATACTGATGAGGCAGCAGATGCCTATGAAGATCTTGTTGAAAAGATCATCCTTGCAGCAGAGATCGAGACAACCATAAAAAAGCTTCTTGATGATATCGAGAAGACCAAGAGGCGTGTCAATGCTCTCGAGTTCAAGGTAATACCGGAACTTCAGGAATCAATGACCTTCATAAGGCTCCGTCTGGAAGAGATGGAAAGGGAAAACACCTTCAGACTTAAGAGGATTAAAGGATAATCCTCTATCCATTTTTTATATGTTTATGAATGAAGATCCTGAAAATCGACCAAACATTGTCGATCGTTTTTTTAATAGATTGATGCAACCTGAGAACCTTGCGCGTATTCTAAGGTGGGCGTGGCTTATATCTTTACTGATGTTAGCTCTGGGTTATGTAATTATATTCAGTAAGATATCTCAGTATATAGATTTTATTTAATGGATGTGAGCTGGTTTATATTCGCACATCATATTTTCATTGATTTAAGCGTATCAAATACTTTTTCTGCATGTCCCTTTGTCCTGACATTATCCCATATTTGAGCGATATTTCCATCAGGGTCAATCAGAAAAGTCGATCTAACGGTACCAAGATATTCTCTCCCATAATTTTTCTTTGTTCTCCATACATCGTATTTCTTATGCACGCTGGTATCTTCATCAGAAAGCAAAGTTATTCCAAGTTCTTTCTTCTCGATAAATTTTAAATGGGATTTGATGCTGTCCTTGCTGACACCCAGTACAAATGCGTTCTCAGACTCAAAATCATTTTTTAAAGCAGTAAAATCCTGTGCTTCCCTTGTGCAACCTGATGTATTATCTTTTGGATAGAAATATAAGATGAGCCATTTGCCTGCAAAGTCCTTCAAACATATTTTTTCTTCGTTCTGGTCCGGCAGACAAAACTCAGGAGCTTTTTGCCCTTGCTTAAGTGAATTTTTACTCATAGCATATTCTATGTACTTTTTCATTTAAAGAGTTTCAGCAGAAAATAATCTATGCCCAAATACGGCTAATATTCAAAAAATTAAATAATTCAATAAAGGAAACAGAGTTGGTTGTTTAAATTCGGTGGCATATATTATACAGACCAACTCAGCATATATATATATATAATAGGTTTTTTCTATATGAAAGTATCTTTATCTATATCTGTAGCTAAAGTTCGCTTATTATGACAGGTGTATTTATATACGGTGGGATATATTGGACAAATCTGAGTGTTTTCCTGATACCGGAGAAGTAATGCATGGGAATATTGGATATTAAAAACATTTCAATTCGATATGATGGACAATCCGTTCTTTCAGATTTCAGTCTGTCAGTTGCAAAAGGTGAAAAGATACTGATCAAGGGAAGATCCGGTATAGGTAAATCAACCCTGTTCAGGCTGATCATGGGATTCAGCATTCCGGACTCAGGCACTATAATCCTTGATAATGTTCCTGTAAACTCCGATACAATATGGAATCTAAGAAAAAGAGTTGCTTATGTTTCTCAGGATACAGATATTGCCGAAGGAAAAGTAACTGATCTGATAGATGAGATATTTTCATTTAAAGCGAATAATGAGGTTCTCGACCGGGATCAACTTTATTCAATCATATATGGTCTCTCCCTGAACCCTGATATTCTCAATAAGGACTATTCGAAACTATCAGGTGGTGAAAAACAAAGAATTGCTCTTATGCTGGCACTTCTTTCTGGTAAAGATATCTTTCTACTTGATGAGGTTACGGCTGAGTTAGACAGCGGCTTGAAGCAGAAGGTCGTAGACATGTTCCTTAAAAAGCCTGAATGGACTGTTCTTTCCATATCTCATGACAGGGAATGGGAACAGTCCGCCACAAGGGTAATTGACTTTTCACAGGAGACTAACTGAATGGAAGCATACGATATCAGCCTGGCAGGTATGTTTTTTGCATTTCTGCTTTTGTTAATTCCAATACTTATAAGCTACTATCTCCGGCTGAAATTGATATCTTCAACAGCTGAAAGTATTATTCGTATGTCTCTTCAACTGGCTTTTGTAGGTGTTTTTCTGACCTTCCTTTTTGACCTCAATAACACACTTTTGAATATTGCATGGGTACTTGTGATGGTCTTTGTGGCATCACATACTGTTCTTAAGAATGCAGAACTTAGATCAAAATATATTTTATTGCCGTTGTCTGTTTCCTTTATTATAACTAATTATCCGCTGCTTCTGTATTTCAACAATTTCATAATAGATCTTGATAATCTCTTCGAGGCACGCTATTTCATACCTATAGCCGGAATGGTGCTGGGTAATTCCCTGAGAGCCAATGTAGTGGGAATAGATAATTTCTGCACAGAGATCCTGAGAAATGAGAATCGTTATTTATTCCGTTTATCCATGGGTGCTGAAAAGAGCGAGGCACTCGTTCCATACCTGAGAAAAAGTCTGAGGACAGCTCTTAGACCGACCATTGCGAATATGGCCACTATAGGTATAGTTTTTATTCCCGGAATGATGACCGGACAGATACTTGCAGGTGCGAGTCCCATAGTTGCCATTGAATATCAGATTGCCATTATGATAGCAATATACGTGGCAACCATCATGAATGTTCTTCTGGGAGTTATCGTACTTATCTGGAATGGTTTTGATGAATACGGCATGTTCAAAAAAGATATGTTAAAGAGCGAGTGAACATGCCTGGAACTTAAAGTATCTTTATAGAAAAGACCTCATAACATCTCAACTTGCACTGGAACTAAGATGAAGACCAATAACTCCTATTGCTATCAGGATCAGAAATAGTATTCTTGCAGGAGGCATTGGTTCGTTAAATCCAAAGTAACCGACTAGAGATATCATTGCCACACCAAGTCCGGCCCATATAGCATAGGCTACACTCACATCTAACTTTTTAAGAGCAATAGTGAATGCTATGAAACTGATTCCGTAGAACACAAATATTAAAACTGACGGCAGTGGTTTTGTAAATCCTTCAGATAACTTCATACAGGTTGTTCCGCATATCTCGAACAGGATCGCAAAAGTAAGATACAGATAACTCATTTTTCCTCCTTTTTACATATTTTGAAGAATATTGTTTCCACTAGTTTAATCTTGCCTGTAATTGGCAGCGTCACATTATAATATGATATTGTTTCACATTATTTTTGTATATCAGAGGTTGTTAATCTATGCCAGTAATTAGTTTCATTGCCTGCCGGATGTTTGAGGACGAGATTGTACACATTGTGGAGAATGATAATTCTATTGAGAATTTATTAGTAGTTGATGATCCGGATTGCTGCGGACTGGTGACCAAGCTGGAAGATGCAGGTTGCGAATTTTCTTCGGTTATGAAAGACGATATATATGAATATATTTCTGACACCGGCCTGACCCTGGTGGTTGAAATGCTTGAACTGGCTCTGCATGCCACACCGGAACATCTCAAAGAGGTTGTTTATGATAAGACCCGTGAGGTGTCAGAATACTCTGATGGTGTACTTCTTTTCTATGGACTATGTGGGAATGTGCTAGGTAAAATCGAAATGGAGCTTGCCGATCTACCCTGTCAGGTTCGTATACTGAAAGAGGAAAACGGGAATGTGATAGATGATTGTATTGGTGCAGTACTTGGAGGAAGGGCCGCATATCTTGAGAAACTTAAGAGTTTTAATGGCGTAGGTACTTTCTTCATGACACCTATGTGGGCATCCCACTGGCGTGAGATGGTTGTATCTGCGGGTATGACTCCTGATCCTGATGACATTAAGCGCTCCAAATTTGTTTTTGAGTATGCAGGATATAAAAATGTGGCTAAAATGGACACGGGATTGTATTATGAAAAAGAATTCGAGTTCATGGTTGAGGAATTTGCAGGACTTTTTGATTTCAATATAATTGAGATGAAAGCAGGTCCGCAATTGCTGGTTCGTTGTTATGAACAATTGAAATATGAAGTTTTATGAAGAATAATTGATTTTTTATTTAAAAAAGAGAAAATGTATGAGGCCTATTTTTTTATTTCCCCTTTAATTCAAAACTTAGAAAAAGACCATCATTCCGCCTTCTTTTAATTAACAGGTGCTTAAAGAAGGTATTAAGAACTCGATAGCGTGATGTGTTCTTTTTGTTGTAATCTGAAAACAATCTTCTGTATTTCTTTCTGTACTATCAAACTCTTTCCAAACTCTGAAATGTCTGAAACGCTGTTGCGTTCTTCTTGACAATTTCCACTCCATTTTCAAATCTCCATTTTTCGAATTGAAAGTCTTTTAGTTTCCAGGTCTCCTATGAGACCTCCCTACACGATTGAAACTTCTACCTTTTTACATATAAGCTAAACGCATGTAATTTTCAAAGACCGTTATTTTTTCAGATTATTTGATCTGGATTTTTGATTTGAAAGAATGACCCATTTTCGATAATAATATTGAAACGAATATCAAATCTTATTTTTAAAACCAAGTATGTCAACAAAAAGAATTATATAGAGGTTAATTCACGCCTCTCTTATTCTTTACTTCAACTTATAATGAAAAACTTTCACAATTGTCTATATCCGAATCCCCGGCTAAGAACTTCCTCAGCTGGCAAAGTTTTTCAGGCTTTCCAATAACGATAAGCATATCACCTGAGAAAAGTTGTGTATCTCCAGCAGGGTTTTCTATTATTTCTTCGTTCCTGCGTATAGCCAAAACGGTTGTGCCATGTATGTTCCTGAGATCGATGTCTTTAAGTGTATTCCCATGGAGGAGGCAATCATCTTTGACTTTAAAAGAAATAATGTCTACTCCGGGCAGATCATCTTTCAGGCTAAAAGACTCTTTTGTGTCTTCAAGTGAATGCTGTCTTAGCATGGAGTATCCGTTAGCACGTATCTCTTTTGTGAATGCATAGATCTCATCTTCAGGTACCAGATATTTTTTAAGAAGACGGCTGAATATCTCCACAGAAGTCTCATATTCTTCAGGAATAACTTCGTCCGCACCCATATTACTGAGGTACTTGATCTCGTTCATGTACCGGGTCCTTGCTATAATGTATATTTCGGGATTCATCCTTTTTGCCACATTTATTATTGTTCTTGTTGCAATGAAATCCGAAATACCGACGACAAGCACCCTGGCGGATTTTATATTTGCAGAATCAAGTATTACTTCATGTGTTGCATCTCCATAATAGATCCTCTCTCCTTTTTCTCTTTCATGACGCACGGTTTCCGGATTTGTTTCTATGATCACGTAAGGAATACCCGCGTTCTTTGCGGCATTGGATACCGTTTTTCCATTGAAACCATAACCTATGATTATAAGATGATCGTTTAAATCTTCATCTTCCTGAACAGGTGTCATGCTCTTGGAGTACAGGCCGTTGACAAATATTGGATTCTTAGTCCTTTTCAGGACGTTACGCGAGAAGTTATGTGAATATGTCATTACAAAAGGTGTAGCTGCCATAGTAGCTATGGATACTGCAAGAAAGGTCTGGTACAGATAATCATTTAGCAGACCAAACTCCCTTCCGAAACTTGAAAGAATAAATGAGAACTCTCCTACCTGGGCCAATGTCAGTCCTGTTATCATAGTTGTCCTCAGAGGATATCCCAGTAAGAATGTAACAAGTCCTGATGTGATGGATTTCAATACAATTACTACAGCTGCCAGTACAAGCAGGAGGGTAATATTCTCTATAAAAAAACTGACGTCCATCAACATTCCTATAGATACGAAGAAAAAGCTTATGAAGACATCCTTGAACGGCAACATATTACCAATGGCCTGATGACTGTATTCTGACTCTGATATTATCAGCCCTGCCAGAAAAGCTCCAAGAGCAAGTGAAAGGCCCGCTTTTGAAGTCAGCCATGCTGTACCAAACACTGTGAATAGAATGGTCAAAAGGAAAAGTTCTCTGTTCCTGGTCTTCGCAATCCTGAAAAGCAGTTCAGGCATTAACCACCTTGCACTGATGATAACGAACAGTATGATCCCAAGTCCTTTAAGAAGAAAGGTAATAGTACTGTCACCTGATGTGGAAGGAACACCTGCCAGTATTGGTGTCACAAGTATCATCGGGACAATAACTATATCCTGAAATATCAATATGCCAAGGGATATCTTGCCGTGAGGTGTGGGCATCTCTCCCTTTTCCTGCAACAGTTTGAGCACAATAGCAGTACTGCTCAGTGATACCAGGAATCCCAGGAAGAGTGCAGTGCCGGAGCTGTATCCTGCATAAAGGGAAATATAATATACCAGGATAGTAGTGATGGCTACCTGCAGTCCTCCACCCACCAGTACTAACCTTTTGATTTCCCATAGTTCTTTGATGGACATCTCCACACCGATTGTGAACAGCAGGAGAATAATTCCCAGCTCCGCAAGTATCTCTACCTGTTCCACTTCATTGATGATACCGAGCATATGAGGTCCTGCAATTATACCCGTTACAAGAAATCCAAGAACAGGAGATAACCTGATCCTGTGGAATAGCAGTAGTATCAGTATCGATAACCCAAAAATTATTTCGACATCAGTGAACAATGTCAGGTCCATATTGCCAGCCATTTCTATCCTTTTTTGAATCAGTTTAATGTTAAAAAAGTGTTTTGATTATGATTACAGTGACCTGTATTCAAAAAATAAAGATAAAGTGTAATAAATAGTACTAAATCTATTATATTTTTAAAAATAAATTAAAATGCAAGGAGATGAAAGGGCTTAAAGTCCTGCCCTTTCTACAATAATATCTGCAACTTCTTTTGCACTTTTGAATGGAAAGTCACTCTCTTTTAGCAATCCGCCTGCTTCTCCTGCAGTTACAGATATATCTCCTGATTTACAGGTCGTGTCTGCTCCTGCAGGGAATGAGTCAAGCAGTTTTTCTGGTGTTTCTATTGGGAAGGTTGCATTTGCAAGTCCACCTACGATCTGGCTGTGTATGTCTTCTTTTACGCTCATTTAACTGTCTCCTTTATGTCGTATTTTTTTTAGTTGCTTAGTTGCTATTTAACTCCGGAGTATGTGTCAGCAATATCTAATAGTACAGTTTCTCATATATACTTAATCGGCATTGTAATATACTAAATACATTGAAGTATAGTTTTACAACTTTTAAATATTATACAAAAACCCTTTAAATCTTGAATACTTATACTTACTTCATGAGACATGATACTGATTATGAATCAGAACTTTCAGATATCAAGCTTAAGCTATCGGATATCCATAACGATATAAGATCATTCATTGATTCGGCCAATCACCAGCATCTCGATTCTGTTGTACGCAGTGTAAAGGATGACTATTCAGGTGTCATTGTCCGTCATCTGATGGACGATGCAGGAAAGGGACTTGAAAAGAATATGGTTAAGAAGTGTGATATGCGTGGTGAATGCAAAAACCTTCTTTCAAATGTACTGCAGAAGAATGCAGGTCTTATAATGGAAGAAAAGGTTAATGAAGCCTCCATAGAAGAGAACCGACTTGAACTCAAGAAGCTTCGTACCATGGTTCCCTATGATAAATGTGACATCTGTTTTGCCGAAGCTTCCGATATACTGTCAAGACAGGTAACTCTAATGCGTTCTATGAAGATCTACGAGACAAACAAGGAGAAGAGGCAGGACCTCAGTAAACTTCCTGCCGGGACAGTGGTTGATGACATTCTGGAGCCTCTGTGTCATCAGAAACGTTTTGATATAATGAAAGCCATTTCAGCAGAGACAAAGAGTTTCTCAGCTCTGTCGAACCTTACAGGTCTTCGTGGAGGAAACCTTCTGTTCCATCTTCAGAAACTGGTGGAAAAAGGTATGATCATCCAGCGTCATGAAAGGGGAGATTATATGATAACAGGCAAGGGATTCAAAGTCATGGAAGGTGTGAGCCATATTTACTCTGCACTTAATCCTTTGTCGGATCAAGATGAGAACTAATATGTTTGATGAATATCAATTTTAATATTCAGTGTATTTATGAGTATTTTGGAAAAAAAAGAATATATGCAAAGTATCAGGTACTTTGCCCGCTAATTTGAAAGCCCGGTTGATTGTGTCTAATATCTTCTGGGAGGTCTGTGGTTCTGGAAACACTCTCTGCAATATACAGGTCTGCCTTCAGTAGGCTTGAATGGCACTTCAGTTTCCTGCCCACAGTCTGAGCAGGTTGCTTTGTGCATTTCTCGCGGGCCACCGGAATTGAAGTTACCTCTTCTGCCACCGCCACGTTTTCCTCCACCTTTGTAGTTACCATCATTCCTTTTGTTTCCTTCTCTTGAATCGCCTTTATAGCCATCGTTGTTGTATCTCATAGTTGTATTTCCTTTATTGTTTATTTTCGACATGTTAACCTCAGGTCAAGATACTTCGCATGATCCGTTCTTTTTGATCCACACCAAGTCTACAATTATTGCAGCTGGAACATAGCCTCATCTCTCAGATACAGATTGATTTTAATCTTCTCCGGGATATTGATGGTTGTAATGCTATGGCAGTTTTCATTGAGACGGGAACCTCTTATCCCGTAATCTATACGATGCACTTTTTAGCAATTAACCTAAAAGAAGTAGCCAAATGGAATTATCCCTTTCTTAACCCGCAAATAAGTTAACTGTCAATCTGGAAAAAGGCTGGATACGTATAAATATCTATGCCTGAGGGATATAATGATCACACTAATATCATGGACGCGGCGGATTTGAACAAAACAACCTATCAGATAAAAATAAAATATGTCTAGTCATCATTGTTTTATTCAATACCAACTTCGTAATCACATATGTTTATCAATTCTTAATAGTGATTTGCATATCGATAAAGGAAATTCTTCATAGAAAATCTATACTGATGCTTTCGGCTTCTTTGGTAAGTGAGTCTGACATGAAACCTGCTTCGACACAACATACATGCATCACTGCACAGGGCACAAGACATGTAGAAGTGCACCTTGCCTCTTTGGCATTTTCCATTACAGTATTCTCTTTTATATCGAACAGTTCCATCATATCGACTTCCATATGAGCCATCTTTTTGATCTTCTCACATGGGGTATCTATATCAACAACTATCTTTTGACCATCCTTTTTTCCCTTAATTATATGTGTGAAACCACATATTCTGGAATTTACTTTTACTTCTTTCATCTAACTGCTCCTGTAATCATCTTATGATTTTTTCAATTTTGTCTTTAAATCATTAGCTTAATTTCTTTGTAGTCGATCGCATGCACCGGACACACATTCACACATCTTTTGCATGCCGTACCCAGGCATTTTGTAGTGCTGTACTTTGCAATGAGATCATCTTCTTTTTCGATGTATATTGCTTCCTCAGGACATTCTTTTTCGCACTGATGGCACATAATGCACCCCACTGCAAGCTCTTCAAGAGTGCCTCCTATGTCCTCTACTACCTTAATTCGACCTGAACCATTGTTACTGATATCTTTTCGCATTTTTTTCTCAATTACAGGATATTCTACAGAATCCGGAAGTTCAGGCAATTTAGACATCTTCAGAAGTTTCCGGTACACCTTCATGGACATACCCTCTGTCCAGTACCCCAGTTCACAGGCGTATAATTTCTTGAAGGTTTCGTTGGTTGCCATCATAAGATGATCAGTCTTTATCTGCCCTGACAATTCAATCAATACATCCAGTTGCACTTTTTCAGTAACTATGTCCCTTGCAAGGGAAAGGGATGTGTTTCCAAATTGCACTGTTTTATTTGTAAAATCGGGACATGATCCTATTTTTCTTGCTTTGAGAGCGTCAACATAGGTCCCGGAAGCACCGCTCATATACATCGTTTCAAGGTCTTCATATTCAATCCCGGACTCATGTATCAGTGTTAGCTGAGCAGCTCTTATGGCACCGATGGCCTTGCCAGCCTCTACTATATCCTTTTCTGTTACCTCTATACCCTCACCCAGTATGATATTTCCGTATTTTAGCTTAGGTGGAGTGATAATTATCCCGGTTTCCATCGCAAGAGACAAAATGGAAATAAGACCTGTCCCTGTGATTCCATCTGGTACTGTATCCGATTCTTCAAATATTGTTCCACTTACCGGATCTATAAGATGGCCTTCTACAGTTTCCATGTTCTCATCGAGTACAGATATTCTCCAGGCATCATCTTCCATATTAACATCTGTTATCGCTCCGGGTCCGGCAAGCATACCACAACTTATACCCTGACCTTCAATGGCAGGTCCGGCGGCTGCACTTCCCGTGATTATCCTGTTGCCGACCTTTATGGCCATCTCAGCGTTCGTTCCGTAATCCGTTACAAGAGTTGGTTCTTCCTGTTCGAGGAAATCCGTCTCCACCATCATGGCAAGTGCGTCAGCGCCGATCTCATGCTCGATGGCAGGTGGGATGCTTATCAAACAATTATCAAGGTTTAAAATTTCATGGAATATATCTGAAGCCTTGAATATTCGGGCATTACGCTGTATATTATCTATGCCCATTCTTTTTCGCATGTTTTCACCCACATAGGCCAGATCACGTATCTCAGAATTCTGGAAAAGTGATAGTTGTATTGGATTACCACATACCGCCATCTTTGATATCATCAGTGGGTCTACATCGAATCCCTCGATCATTTTTCCTACAGCATCTATGATGATACTGTGTGCCACATCTTCTCCAACAGATATGGCAAAGTCAAGGTGATCGGTTACGTTCCCACCTGGTAACGGATGTTTCATTGTCATTGAAGTAGTAACAACTTCTTTCGTTTCCAGATCGATCAATTGTGCCCTGAAGCCGCTGGTTCCCACATCTAATGCTATTCCGTACATTTCAATCCTCCACTTCTGAGTAAGACCTCATCGATTCCCAGAGAATTTCCATCTCTTCCTGAGGTGTATTAAGTGGTATCTCACATCCTGTGGATAGTATAAAGCCCCTGTCTGGAGCTGCATCCATACAACTCTTAACTTCGGCCGCGATATTGCCGATACTTTCTGAATTGAATGCATAGGGATTGACATTCCCCATCAGGCATATGCCTGAATCAGTAAGGTATTTGAAATCCCTGAAACAATATCGTTCACTGCAACCAATATGTTTATGATTGTGGAGTTTCACGCAATCGACTCCATACTTTTTCCCGAGTGCTTCCACATTTCCAAAGAAAAAGTTCAAAGCATCAGGTTCAAGAGCCTTTTCCAGTTCATAGAAGGCATGGTTTGCACAGTTATGCGATAGTACATAACCACCACTATCCTGTATGTGTGAATATAATTTCTTAGAGTACTGAAAACCAAATTTCTCTGCCATATCAGGGCTGAAAAGATCCGACGTGCTACCGCCGTTCTCAATAAATGCGCCGTCTGCTCCTGCGTCAAGCATTATGTCTGCAAAGGCGATGCAACTATCAGTGAGAACATCAAGTAGTGAATGGAAATTATCGCTATCCTTTACCATTTCAATTAACATCCTGCTCCCATCCATTAACTGGGAAGCAAGCATGAGAGGAGTAAGCATCGCACAGCTAATAAAAACTTCATCCTCAACCTGTTCTTTGAGCAAGCTTATCGACTCTTGAATGGTCTTTACTCTTTCTGAGCGTTCGATATCTATTGGATCTATGTTTTCGTATTCTTTTGCAGACTTTAAAGGAAATTCTGCAATTGATGGATAACCATCTTTCTTGATGTTTATTTTTGCTCCAAATGCCTCTGCTTCCACAAGCAAACAACCCCATGGAGACATAACATTGTCATGGTGATACATTTCCCTTGCTAATAACTGTGCTCTGGCTATTCCTTTTGGAGAATAATAAACATCCTTCATGTTCGCATTCATCCGGTCAAGTACCGCATCACCAGCTCCAAACCACAAATAACCCAGTGGCACCCTGTCCACTTCCTTTAATTCAAGAGCGTTGATAAAACGTTCCTTTGAAGTCATTACATCAGGCATTAAAACTCTCCTCAGGATTTTTTCAATACGATCTGATCAATTCTCAACATATTGCTTACAGCCTCTGTTGCCGCGATAACAGCCATCTGTTTGATATTTGCTGAATCATATACAGGAGGGTTGTTGGCAACAATCTTTCTTGTAAGATCGATTCTGCAATCAATTCCCTTGTTATACGAATTGAGCATTGTTGTCATTGCGTCAACTTCATTTAGACCTGTATTACGTGCGAGTGTTCTGGGAATTTCTTCAAGTGCGTTTGCATATTCGATTACTGCAAGTTGCTCTTTTCCTTCAACAGTGGAAGAATAATTCCTGAGCATCTGTGAAAGTACAAATTCAATATCTCCTCCTCCTTTAACGACAAGAGGACTTTTCAAAATAAATGCTGCATTATTAATGGCATCATCTACTGCTTCCTCAACTTTTTCAAGGGCATATCTGAAAGGTTCCCATATCAGAATAGTGGATATCGGCTGTTTATCTGCAGAGAGGAAAAGAAAATATTCACCGTTTCTTTTTTTAACTTGAACCTCATCAACAAATCCTACGTCATGAGGAATTATATCATCCTTGATGGAAATTATATTTGCACCTGTTGCTTTTGAGATCATTTCCATGTCTCTTATCTTCAGCTTTTTAAAAAGCAAAATACCATGCTTTGCAAGGGATTCCTCTACTGATTCATCCACATCCCCTTCACAGAGGATCAAATTAGCTCCGGAATCGATTAGCTTCTGTGACATAATTTTCAACGCTTTCATTTGTCCTTCCAGAAGAAGTGTTGAATTGTCAAAACCATCGAATCTTATATTACGCTGGGAATTTATGATCTTACTCTCAAATTTGAGGTTCCCATTTATCATAAGGATATTCGCATTTTTCAAATGGTCAGGCATGTCATATCTTGAAGGTTTTTCATCCAGTATCATTCCTGAAATGCATTCTATAGAGGGAGCACCTACTTTTTTTATAACTTTAACATAATCATTCAGATCGATGCGATCTTCAGCATGAATATCCCTGATATTTAAAAGTGTATTCAAAACAATGTCTGCTATAATACGGGCCTGTTGAGGTTCAATACTTTTACTCAGGCTGGCATTCTCTATAACAGAATGCAGGTCATTGTCAGAATATATTCGGATAGTTTCATAATCCAGGATATCATACACTTTGCTCAGAGCAAGTTGATACCCTTTTATGATAGTTGTCGGATGCAGACCCTGATCTACAAGTTTAGCAGCATTCTCGATTAAGGAAGAAGCAAGAATTACCGCGGTCTTTGTACCATCACCGCATACCCTGTCCATGGACATTGCAAGTTTTTTAAAGGAAGTAACAACTGGATGCAACACATCGATCTCTTCAATTATCGTCTTCCCGTCAGTTGTAAGATAGACATCATCTGTGGGACTGATTATTAACTTACTAAGCCCACGAGGTCCAAAAGATGATGCAAAGAGATCTTTGATATCATGGGATGCCTGCAGCATCTGATAGATTAGTTCATCTTCTTCAACATCTTCCCTGATACCTATGCGATTGTTTACACTCTGACGCAGGGCATCAATATTATCCAAAGCATGCGTATTTTGCATATGTTCCAGAGATGTGCTCATATTACCTTCCTTGGAGAACCAACAGCTATTCCCACGATCTTTGTCTCAAGAGGTACAGTTCCAACACTACCGATATTATTACATTCAAGATCGAACATGACATTGTCCATACTTAATCCGTAATCTGCCATATACTCTGAAACAGTACTGTTTACAAGTGAATTTGCAGTTTCAAGTGCCTCCTGATAGTCATCAAAGGTGTATCTTCCTTTTTCAGAGAATAGCAGATACTGTGAGCTACCAGGTGCGGTGGGTCTTATCAGAACCTCTTCCCTATAGACCACATTACCTACCAGGGCACCTACAGCATTACCCACTTCATGGTATTCCGGAATCCTTATATCCGCATTAATGAAATGTTTCATATCTTTCACATATGCAGTCACAGGTGCACCCACCATTACTACAGGGGTCTTTAGCATGAATTTCATTAATTCTGTATTATTCAATATTTTTTCCAGATCGGTTTTCTTCACGTTATCTGCGCAGTGTGAAATGAGATTAAGCACAAATCCTTTGGCTACGTCCTCTTTTATTTTGTCACAAAGATCAAGGGACTCCATGGAAGTATATTCTGAAAGTATCGTAGCCCCTAACATCGATGCATTGGAATCCCATCTGGTATAGTCTCCGGTCACATGCAGAACATCGGTCGGTGTGAAACCTATCTGCTTTATATATCGTTTCTGTATGAGCTTTCTAAGTATGCTTTCGAACATCAGTGGATGTTTATTTGTCTTTGATGCAATATCTGATATTGAAGAAGGTTCTTCTGTAATTGCATCAAATATTTCTATCTCTTCTCCATCAAGTTCCGAGGCATGCAGGCAATGGGATTTTACACCATTGCACATGAAGAATGTTGTTGGCTGGATGATATCATTCATTATACGCCTTGATATCCTTTCAGCGTTCTGTAATTTGTTTATTATAGAAGGAAATTCGGCAGCACAAAGACATAGAGGTATGACCCTGTTAGGTCCGATATGCGTTTTTTCATACATCCATACATGACTGTCCCCTCCAATTGCAGAGGTATTCATTTTGATGGCCTTGACCATTGTATCCCAGCCTCCGATCACGGCACCGGAACTACTGATTACAGGCATACCATTGTGAATCATAGAAATATCTGTACTCGTACCTCCAACATCTATGGTCAGGCAATCCTTGAGACCTGTTAAATGTGCAGCTCCAAGCAGACTGGCAGCAGGCCCGGAAAATATGGATTCCACAGGTTTTTTCAATGCCTCTTCGATCCTGACCAGTGAACCGTCACATCTCATCATCATTAAAACCGAATTGATATTCTTGTCCTGCATTACAGACCGTACTGATCTTATGAACTGGTCTATTACCGGAATCAACTGGGCATTAAGAAGTGCGGTCAAAGCTCTTTCGTATGCTCCAAGATCCATGGAAAGTTCATGTCCGCAGACAACAGGGAGGTCCGTAAGATCCTGGATTATTTTTTTTATCATAAGTTCATGTTCCGGATTGCGCACTCCAAAATAAGATGATACAGCAAAGGAAGAGACCTTATCTTGATTCATTTTTACAAAATTCTTCACCTCCTCCAGTTTGCCCAGGGGCTCTACTTCATTCCCGTCTGAATCATGCCCGCCTTCTATGGAAAGAATGTGATCGGTAGGGACATCCCGGGATAAATTATATCCAATAAGTATAAGACCTGCCGGGTATCCCTTGCCTTCTAGTGTGGTGTTGGTTGCGAGTGTGGTTGATACTGAAGTAAATTTTACATTAATAAGATATTCAGTTTTAAGGCCTTCAATTGAATTAATTATGCCCTTGATTATATCAGGATAAGTAGTAAGCGATTTATTTGAATCTATTATTGATCCGTCCTCAAGATTCATTATCACAGAATCCGTATATGTACCGCCAGTATCTATGCCAAGTCCAAGATTCATTATTATCAC
>JAASSR010000001.1 GCA_021767785.1 Methanolobus sp. | reverse complement strand
GCATTTGTTTCAGGGACCAGCTCATGACCGCTGTCCCTGACACTTGCCCTCATGATCTCTGCTGATGCCTGACTTGCAGAGCAGCCGTAGGTTGAGATATGAACTTTCATTTTCAGTTAAATGTCTTTCAGCAATAATTATACGAATCTGAGAGGTGTTTCCTCTTTATCATGGATATAGATGGTATCTGAGAATTTAACAACCCCAGAACTGCCCATGGTCAGGCTGTGTACCCTGGAATCACCTTCACCAAAGAGATTCACACCTCTGAGAAGTGAACCCGGAGTTACACCTGTTGCCGAAAATATGATATCCTTACCTGGAGCCAGCTTTTCAGTATCCAGCACATCATTGATATTATCTGCTGTTATACCCATCTTTTCAAGTCTTGGCATTTTTTCAGCCTTTTCTTCCTCGATATCTGCAGGAGTTTTGCCATTGGCAACCGTAGGAAGAACAAGCCTTGCAAGTATCTTGCCGCCGAGTATCTTTATTGCTGCTGCAGTAAGAACGGCCTCACCGGAACCTCCTGCACCAAGGACCATGTGAACACCCGACCCCCGAATAGCAGTTGATATTCCGGGCATGAGGTCACCATCACTGATCAGATTTACTCTGGCACCTGCATCCCTTATCTCTTTTATCTTGTCCTTATGCCTGCTCCTGTCAAGAATAACAACCACAAGCTCATCGACATTCCTGTTAAGAGCCTTTGCAACGATCTGAAGATTATGAAGTACAGGTGCATCAAGGTCTATCTTTTCATCTGGATGTGCCTTCTCATATTTAACGACCTCTGAGCCTACAACTATCTTATCCATGTAAATATCAGGACCATGGAACAGACCTTCTCTCTCCGCCATTGCCATGACGGAGATAGCACCTGGTGTGCCGTTTGCCGCCAGATTGGTGCCTTCGAGAGGGTCCACGGCAATATCAACTTCAATGTCTCCCTCCCCTGTGCCTACTTCTTCGCCTATGAAAAGCATTGGTGCTTCATCACGCTCTCCCTCTCCTATTTTGATGACACCTTTCATGTCAAGACAGTTAAGCATCCTGCGCATGGCTTCAACGGAAACCTGATCTGCATAGTTCTTATCACCACGGCCCATCTGATAGGAAGCTGCGATTGCTGCTGCTTCGGTAACGTGTTGCAACCTGGGCAAAAGGGCACATTCTATGGGTCCTGCACACTTGATCAACTTTTCTGCGGTTTTGGGGTGAGGCATGATTATCATTTCCTGATATTTTCTGAAATCTGGTTTGAACTATTATTTTAAATGTTTTAGTGGCACATGTATTAATGTTTCCTATATTAGAGTTTCGAGGAAGTAAATCGCATATTTACCATATATCCCTCTATTTCAAAACATCAACCAGTGCGATCCTTTCCAGTACTAGATAAGGGATCATCTCTTCACCCACAGCTCCGATCTCTTTTTCGGTAATAGCGAATTGATCTGCTAATACATCTTTTTTTGACTCTTTATATTCAGTAACAGGAGATTCTTCAATTATTTTTCTGAGTTCTGCCACAGATTTCTGTACATATTCAATATCACCCAGCACAACCAGCACAACATTCATCTCTCCTTCGCGTATCCCCATGGTAAATGCTTCTTCTATCTGCCTTTTTCCTGAAGCATACCTCATAATTTCGATACCTGTATCCCTTGCTACATTGTAATCGTTCTCCTTTGCCCGCAGTGCTTTGCGGACAGCAAAATAGATATGATCCTCACCGGCAACTTTGTCTGCATCCATTGCCTGCACGATAGTATTATGTGCCGATGAGATCGATTTGAATATCTCTAAAGTATCGGGTACACTCTGTATAGATATGCTGCCGGCTACAATCCTGAATTCCATATAGCAGAATACAGATAACCATAGAATAAGTATAACGGTCAGAGCAAAAAGATTATTTATTATTTATTTACATAATTACGTAAATGAGTAACTTTATCACACAAAGATCAATACCGATACGATGAGATATGGCCATGAGCGAACAATGCGAAACAGAACCGATAACAGAACTCTATAAATGTCTCAACTGCGGATACAGAATAGAGAACCCAAACCCATGTCACAGATACGGAGTACATTTCATGTGTCCTTTCTGTGGAGAACAAATGTCAAGAAAATGGTGAGACCATAAATAATACTTCTTTGATGGATCTTATCAACATATCTAAGGGATTTTTATTACTTTTGCGGAGACAGGCTTTTTCTGTTTCCGTGTAGTTTATGTAGGTTGTTATTTATTACCACATCAAACACTACTTAAATTAAGCAATTGGAGTTCATACTCAGACTTTCTTACGGCATTCCGGTACCACATTCATATCAGAAATATTATGAATGACAGTGTCCTCTGGATGAATACAGAAAGTTAATATCTGACCTGATTGAGTTAATATATAAAACCTTGAGTTTATTACGCCCGGTGTAAGAGGTGCTGACAATGGAACAGGATTATGATCCACATGGAATAGAAAAAAAATGGCAAAGCCGTTGGAATGATAGCAGGATATTCGAGCCTGAACCTGATGAAAGAGAAAAATACTTTATAACCATCCCCTATCCATACCTAAACGGCAACTTACACGCCGGGCACACAAGGACTTTCACTATAGGCGATGTCATTGCCAGACACAAGAGGATGCTTGGATACAATGTTCTGTACCCTATGGGTTTCCATGTTACCGGAACACCTATAGTGGGACTTGCAGAACAGATAGCCAACAGAGATCCACAAACAATGGATGTTTATTCCCGTTTGCATGGCATACCTGAAGATGTACTTGAGACCCTTACAACTCCTGAAAGAATAGTGGAATATTTCAGCGTTGAAGCTGAAAAGGCCATGCGCTCCATTGGTTATTCCATTGACTGGAGACGTAAGTTCACCACAACAGATGATACATATAAAAAATTCATCGAATGGCAGTTCGATCTTCTGCATGAAAAGGGTCTGATAATAAAAGGAGCACATCCTGTAAAGTGGTGTCCTAATGATGATAACCCTGTTGAAGACCACGATATCCTTCACGGTGAAGAAGCTACTATAGTTGATTACACTCTTATCAAATTCACCTATGATGGTATGGTTCTACCATGCGCAACCCTCAGACCCGAAACTATCTTTGGTGTCACCAATCTATGGGTGAACCCTGATGTGGAACACGCAAAGATAAAGGTCATTAAAGACGGTCGTGAAGAGACATGGATTGTTAGTCAGGAAGCCTACAGAAAGCTTACATTTACAGATCGTAACGTTGAATTCATTGAAAATATATCAGGAAAAGACCTTGTCGGAATAAAGGTCAGAAATCCACTTTCAGAAAATGAGGTTATAACACTTCCGGCATCCTTTGTAAAACCCGGGAATGGTAGCGGTATTGTCATGAGTGTGCCTGCACACGCTCCTTATGATTATCTTGCACTAAAAGACCTATACGACAAAGATCTGTCAGAATACGATATCACAGAAGACCTCAGAAATATTGAGCTTATCTCGCTGATAAAAGCCAAGGAATTCGGGAAATATCCGGCAGTGGAAGCCGTGGATCAGCTTGGTGTCACCGATCAGAACGATCCGAAGGCAGAAGAAGCAACCAAAATGGTTTATCGTCGTGAGTTCCACAGTGGTGTGCTAAAAGAGAATACAGGAAAATATGCAAACGTTGCAGTTTCAAAGATAAAGGATATCCTCACGAACGATCTTCTGGAAGAAGGAATCGGAGAAATATTCTATGAATTCAGCGAGCCTGTAGTCTGCCGATGCGGAACCCCATGTGTTGTAAACATGGTAAAGGGACAATGGTTCCTCAACTACTCAAATCCGGAATGGAAAGACAAGGTCTACAAATGCATAGAGAACATGGAGATCATTCCTGAAGAGATAAGGGTAGAGTTCAACAATAAAGTGGACTGGCTGAAAGACAAGGCATGTGCCAGGAAAAAAGGACTTGGTACCAGACTTCCGTTTGATAATGACTGGCTCATCGAATCACTTGGTGATTCTACAATATACATGTCATATTATATTATCAACAAGTTCATTTCACAGGGGATCAAAGCAGAGCAGCTCACTCCGAAGCTCTTTGATTACGTGCTTCTAGGAAAGGGATCTGTGCAGCAGGCTGCAAAGAATAGCGGACTCCAGGAGACACTTATCGCTGACATCAGATCGGATTTTGACTACTGGTATCCCGTGGACATCAGATCCTCAGGAAAGGATCTTGTCCCTAACCACCTGTTATTCTTCCTCTTCCATCATGTGGCAATATTCGATGAAGATAAATGGCCACGAGCACTTGCAGTTAACGGATTCGTATCCCTTGAAGGACAGAAGATGAGCAAGTCCAAAGGCCCTATACTTACTCTGAGCGAAGCCGTTGAAAGCTATGGTGCCGACATATCACGTATGTACATCCTATCAAGCGCGGAACAGACACAGGATGCAGACTGGAGAAATGTTGGTGTTGAAAGCGCAAAGAAACAGATAGAGAGATTCTACAAACTCGCAAAGGAGATCATAGATTCCGGTGTCACATCAGGAATTGACGGAGAACTTAAACTCATTGACCGCTGGATGCTAAGCAGACTTCAGCAATGTGTCAGGGAAACCAATAATGATATGACATCCATCAGAACAAGAGGTGCACTTCAGAATGCATTCTTCCTGCTCTATAATGATGTAAAATGGTATCAGAGAAGAGGCGGTACGGCACTCCTCTATGATGTACTCGATATCTGGGTACGTCTTATGGCTCCTTTCACACCACATCTCTGTGAAGAATTGTGGTCCGCAATGGGCCATGAAGAGGGGGACTTTGTCTCCCAGGCACCATATCCGATATTCAGCCCGAAGTTCATAGATAATGATGCCGAACTTGCAGAAGAACTTATGTGCAGTACACTTTCAGATATAGAGGAAATTATAAAAGTAACGAAAATAAAACCGAAGATGGTTGCCCTTTATACTGCTCCGCAGTGGAAAGTGAGAGCTTTCAAGATTGCAATTGAAATGAAGAACAAAGAAAAGCTCAATCCTGGAAAGCTCATAAAGACTTTAATGTCAGATCCTGAGAACCGTAAGTATGGTAAGGAAATACCAAAGTACGTCAAGAAACTTGTTCCTGATATTTCCAGTATGAAGACCGAAAGGTTCGAAATGATGCTTGGAATGGACCTCGATGAGATGAGCATACTCAAAGAGAACATCGGATGCCTTGAAAACGAGATTGGATGCCCGATACAGGTTTATACAGCTGACGAGCCGGAATACGATCCGGAGAATAAATCAAAGTTTGCTGCTCCGCTCAGACCTGCCATCTATCTTGAATGAAACTGCAATTCAGCTAGAAACCAGATTACCACTCATTTGTTGAAAAACTGCTGGATGGTACCAGCTTTATTTTCTTTTTCTATTACCAATTTACTCAACTTCACATCATAGAGTAATCTGTACGATAAATATAAATTATAATAATATAAAATACTGTTCATTATTGTGCACTAAATGAACGGATGAATTATAATTCAGTATAGAACAGGTACCAGATCTGCAAACAAATATGTAAAAGTCCTTATTGCAACAATTATATTCAGTTCTTTATTCATCTCCTGCACTTTTGCAGATGATTCATCATCGGAACTCAAAGTTGGAATATACCAGAATGAACCTCTGATATCAATGAATGAAGCTGGTACAGCCGAAGGCCTTTATGTAGAGATACTGGAACTAATAGCTTCTAAAAAGGGATGGGAACTTGAATTCATTCCGGGAACTAAGGAGCAAAATCTCAAAAGACTCGATAACGGGAGCATAGATATACTTCCGGTAATACCCTATACACCCAAAATGGAAACGCGTTTTGCACTGACCACTGAAGCTGTTTTTACCGATTGGGGGACTGTCTACACCTATAAGGGTTCAGAGATCAAGTCCATGGGTGACCTTACCGGGAAAAAGATCGCATACCAGGATGATATCTTTTATCAGAGTTTCAATGCAAGCCCCGGGACTTCAAAAAGCAGTTATACATTTCTGGATACCGATAGCTATACGGAAGTTTTAGAACTGGTAGAGACTAAAAAAGCTGATGCAGGAATAGTACCAAGATCATACGGAGATAGGTATGGATCAGATTACAATGTTGAAAAGATCCCTTTTGTAATAGCCCCCACAGACATGGTTTTTGCATTATCCAGAGAAGATATTATTCTGGCAGAAACCATAGATGAGAATATACGGCAGATAACAGTGGAAAACGGAGAAATAGCCTATGTTTCACAGGAAATCAAAAAAAATGACCTTACAACCTGGGAAACGCCTTCATGGTTAAAATTATCAGCTGGTATCGGTATCGGGTTACTTCTGCTTTTTGTAATATTGAGTCTTGCACTAAGGGATAAGGTAGAAGAGAAAACATATGAACTGAATTCAAAAAACAGAGAACTTGAAGTTGAGATCAGGGAAAGAAAAGTTGCTGAAGAGAAATTAAAACAGTATTCTCTGGAACTTAAGAACTCAAACGAATTAAAAGATCTCTTTACAGATATACTCCGTCATGACCTGATAAATCCTGCAACTGTCATCAAGGGTTATGTTGAGTTTCTGATAGATTCCGAGGAAGAAGAGAGAAAAAAGCAGGCTCTCAAAGCTATTGAAAGGAATAATAAAAAGCTTATCTACCTCATTGAAAATGCTGCTCATCTTGCCAAACTTGAAAATATGGATGAGCTTAACTTTGAAACCCGGAACCTGAAAGATATAATAGATGAAACACTGGACAACCTCAAACCAAAAATGGATGAAAAAGATATTAATATCATATTCGATCCTGAAAATGAATATCCTGCAGATGTCAATAGCACGATAGAAGACGTATTTTCAAATATCATAGGAAATTCTATAAAATACAGTCCCGAAAGAACTAAAATAACTATAAATATCGAAGATATTGGCTATGAATGGGAGATATCCATTACTGATGAAGGAGAAGGTATACCCGATAAGGACAAACCTTACATCTTCGATAGATTCAAAAGGGCACATAAAGTCAACATAAAAGGATCGGGACTCGGACTTGCCATCGTCAAACGAATAGTGGATCTGCACGAAGGAACAGTGAAAGTTGAGGATGGAAAAGATGGAAAAGGAACAACTTTCAAGGTGATACTTCAAAAATCAAGATTGGAATAGATTCAATAAAGTTCCGGTCGTCTGTCTCCAAATACCGGAATCTTTTTTCTTATTTCTGAAGTAAAATAAGGTTCCAGAGAACATGAAATCACAGTTTCTTCATCTGAAGCTTCTTCTTTGACCTCACCCAGAGGGTCAACTATTAAAGAGCCACCAAAATATGAAGAATCCGGGGATATTCCAACTCTGTTACATGCAACGTGAGGCATCTGGTTCTCAATTGCACGAGCAATTGCCAGTGCTCTCCATATATTGCTTCTAGGAGCGGGAAATTCGGCTATTGTTACAAGAATGTCAGAGCCCTCAAGAGCAAGTTTCCTTGAAACTTCAGGGAACCTTACCTCATAACATATCTGGAGACCAATGGTGAGACCCCGTTTTTTGAGTTCAATAGGGTGTATTCCATCACCTGCTGAAAAATAATTTTTTTCCTTATTGAAAGGATGGGTTTTTCTGTACGTACCCATAATTTCCCCGTCTTCAATACAAACTCCAAGATTATAGTATTCAAGTTCACCATCTGTAAACTTTTTTTCTAGAATTGAAAAGATGAGAACACATTTTTCTTCTTCAGAAAAAACGCACATGTTCTTTATTGTTTCACCTGTTTCCTCTTCTGCGGCTCCTTCCATATTCTCATAGCAGAAACCCGTGGAAAATACCTCAGGGAACACTAGAATATCTGCTCCTCTTTCCAGGGCTTCCTTTGCCATGTCCATAGCTTTTGCGATATTAACTTTCTTATCACAATTATCAATATCCATCTGGATGCATGCTACTTTTGGATTATAAACCGAATTCATATAGTATCAAACCTTTTGATAAACAAACCTGCCTGATCACTGATCAATATGAGGTTTTATGTCAAGAACAGGAGTGCCATCTACGGCATCAAGGCCTTTTACATGAAGTTTATTCCCTTCTACCTTAACTGATTTCACAACTGTAACACCGATACCATTAGGTCTGCGGGGACTTCGAGTGGCAAAAACACCTGCATATTTACCATCATAATGACGTTTCTGAACCATATTGAAACCTTTTGAAAGATTGAAAAAGAACAGTATCTGCAATTTTTCAAACTCTTCGATCCCTTCCAAAGCCTCCGTATATTCTTCATTCATGACTATAAGAGATTCATTATCTTTCATTTCCCTGGCTGAAGAAGGATCTTTGATGTTATTACGAACGTAGCCAACAGGTTTCATTTCAATAGATTCGATGTTTTCAGACATATTATCCCGATAAAACTTATTTTCTGTTTCTTATCCGAAATCTGTTATGGAAGTTGTTTTAGTTTTAGGTATCAATCCACTAAGGTCAACAGAATTTCGTACTACTTTAATAAGTACGCAGCTGGAATATTTTATGACATCATCCGACAGAGCCCCAACCTCATAAACCGGCTCTCCGGCAGGGATCTTCAGTTTTGTTATACCTGAAGTGTAATCCTTTGAGCTCTTTTCCACTGATCTGATCGCACAATCAGATGAAGCAAGATGATCACTGAGGTTTTTCGAGCTTACCCCTGCTTTTATGATTTCTTCTTTGAATACCGGTCTGTCAAGGATCTTCGAAAGTATATAGACCACAATAGGAACGACATCGGCAGAATCCACTGATTTTATATTTTCAGCTATCAAAGAATATATATCACCATTATCTTTCTGCTCAACTTCTACAAGACTGTAGACCTTTGAAGGCGGAATATCAACTTCATTTAATATCCTGAGATCCTTGAGTGCGCGCAAATATCCTGTCATGACCAGGCGATGTTCATCTATACCCTTATCTTTCAATTCGCGTGTAACGCCACTTATGGAAAGCTGTCTGTCTTTAAGGATCTCATTGACCAGTAAATAGATATTATCGGACATAATGACGGAATCATAATTGATAACAGACATGATATACTTACCGGTATTATAACAACATAAATATGGACATAACAGGTAGGTTTAAAAGTAATAATGACATTATAAGAGACCCTCTTACGAAGAAGGAGAACTAAACAATTATACTGTAGTTATTGTCATAAGTCAGTTCAGTATATAAAAAACTGTCCATTGTAATCATAGAATCATGCTTTAACATTTGCGACATACATGCGTGAATATATAAGAACTCGGAAAAATCGCTCTACAGCCATAAATAAAACAAATGTTAAAACTTCTTCCTCAAATTAAGAGCAGAAAAAGCCAACACCTATTTCAAACATTATGAAAACGCAACACATTTATTAAGTTTAATCTCCATATAATAGGTGCTTAAATAGACATTAAGTGGGTTCTGTAGTCCCACATGAACAATATAAAAGTTCAAATGTGGCTATTTGTACCAGGTCCGTTGGCATATATGAGGTAATTAGATGAGTAAACGAACAAGAATTATTAATGATCCTTCCGAACTCGTACCTCTACTTCAGGTTTTTGGATCTAAGAGACACAAAAAAGTATTTGATTCACTTCTGAACCTTTGGATGACAAAAGAAGATCTTGAGGAACTTTTGGGAACCGATGTTAGCAAAAGCATCAATATACTCAAAAAAAGTGGTTTGATAGAAAGCCAGTGGCATATGCCAGAACCTGGCAAAACTCCCGAAAAAGAATACCGCACATCTTATTCTAAAGTCCAGACTAATTTCCAGTGTTCCTTTGAAGATATGAGTGACATCATTATGCTCACATTTATGCCCTATGACGAAGTGAAGGATGCCATTGAAGAACTTGAGAAGCTAGTTGAAAAGGGAAACAATTCCATGAGCAGCCTTACAAGAGCACTGAATAAAAGTCCTTTGTATATTCGTGCGGTTGCCCGTAGATCCGATAAACTTTCGGTTATGGGACAAAGGCTAAAATTAGTTCAAACCGGAGAAGCAGAATGATAGAACTCCTCCACAGTAAAAGTGGTATAACTAAATTTCAGATACTGATAGAAGTTGCTGCACACCAGCCTAACGTGCGCCAAAAGGAAATTGCTGAAAAGATTGGAGTGACACCCCAAGCGGTTTCGGAATATATCAAAGAGCTTGTATTAGAAGGTCATATATATTCCGAAGGAAGGGTTCGTTATAGAATAACAAAGCAAGGTGTTGAATGGGTACTGGAAAATGCTGCAGATATGAAGAGATATGCACGCTATGTAATGAGTGATATAATAAGTCATGTCTCTACATGGACCGCGATTGCAAAGGAGAATCTTGAAAAAGGGACAGAAGTCTATCTAAAAATGGAAAACGGGCTTCTATATGTCAGCACAACCGAAGTTACAAATGCGACCGGAACAACAATATCAAACGCAAAGGAAGGTGAGGATGTTGGAGTTACTGACCTTATGGGACTCATTGATCTTGAGAACGCAAGCATCACTATCTGCAGGATACCAAGGGTCGAACGAGGCGGATCCCGCAATGTAGACTTAGAACGTTTGAGATCACTTGCAAGATCCAAATCATATATAGCCACCATAGGCGTGGAGTCTCTTATAGCTTTAAAGCGAATAGACTTTGAACCGGATGTTATGTTCGGGGCAAAAGAATCTGTTATAGAAGCTGCATACCATGGTCTCTCATCACTGGTACTTGCGATTGACGAAGAGGTACCTTCCATCTTAAGCAGGCTTGAAAGTGAGAACCTCGAATACGAACTTGTCGATCTTAATATTCAATAATTTGCAGTAATTTTGAGTGATATCATGAAGATCATTGTTATATCGGACACGCATCTTAATAATGAAAGGATTCCACCCTACCTTGAAGATCTTTTTGATCCATATGACATCATAATACACGCAGGAGATTTTGATTCACTGTCTTTTTTCAAAGCACTTGACGCAACCGGCAAACTTAAAGCAGTACACGGAAATTCAGACGAAGCCCCTATCAAAGACATCCTTCCTGAAAAGCTTGTATTTGAAGTCGATGGAGTGAAGATAGGAGTTATTCATCAGGCTTCACTATCAATCGTTGATACTACAGCAGCAAGATACATGGCCCTTGAAATGGGTGTTGATATACTTGTTTTCGGCCACCTTCACAGACCTGTTATCGAAAAAAGTGATGTGCTTCTTATCTGCCCGGGGTCACCTACAAAACCACGTATGTCAGACCCCTGTGCAGTTGAAATCGGAATCTATAATGCCACAATAAGCACGAATATAATCCCTATAACAGGACAATCCTGCGGATATATCGACTTTTCCCGTAAACTTGGAGAAGATGGGAGCTGAAAAAGGCTTAATCCTGGCCATTGATAGTTTCTGTTTTGAACATAACGCCTGTACCATTCAATGTCATCTGAATCTTATCGGTAAACAGAAGTATTTCATTAAGATCCACATTGTCTTCCCATTCGTAAACATAGTCATAATTTCCCTGAACAGGTTTGAAACCGAGAGACATCAGACTCCTGTTCACTTCTGAAGGGAAAGCACCGTTACTATTGAACCAGAGCATTAGATAAGTTTTCATACAACACCCATAGAATTCAATGCTGGCGTTACTTATGGCATTTTTGGTTGGTGCTTTATATTTGAAAAGTGAAAGAGTAAGAAGATTAAATACTCTTTCCCATTCACACTTCAAAATGTTTCTTTCAAGGATTTCAGAGCATCCAGAACAATTGAAGAGTAATGTTTTATATCGGGATCGTAATATTCTTTTGCCTTTTGAATATTCGGTGACGTACCATCCTCAAGAGCCTTTATTCTTTCAATAGTACATTCTGCAGTTTCCAGTACCCACAGATCTCTTGTCTGTCCATCCACAATATGGAATGATTCAGGACGTACCGAGGTCAGGACATCTCCTTCACCTGTAGTGTATGTGCTTGGTTTGCCAACAACAGCAACAAAGGCCGGTGTTTCGCATTCAGCCAATATCTGAGCAGCTTCCGGCTGATACTGACCTGCATATATCAGGAATGAACCCGTAGGATCTGTGACCCGACCACGCCAGTACTCGGAGTCGGTACCAATATCTTCTTTCTCAATGAGAGTCCCAACTATGAATACACGATTTACCTTTGCTCCGGTTGGCGTCATAAGATACTGAGGAGCATATTGATCATCACCATCCTTGAACGTGAGATTGGATTCCCTGAACTCCTGAGCAAATACTCTCCTGGCAACTTCCCTTGAATATCCGACCATTTAGATCACCTCTGCTTCAGCTATAAGTTCATCCAGCTCTGACTGTTCGTATGAGAATACAGATTCTATTGATTCTACCAGAAGATATCTGTCAATTCTTACTCCTTTTATTCGATAGTATCTGCCAACAAGCGAACCTTTCATTTGTTCAAGTACCACTCCCTGATCAAGGGCATCAGCCGCAAGAGCAATTGCACTTTCAAGTGTCATACCTGTGATATCTTCGACCTGATCTCTTTTCAGTATTGCATCCTGCACGGAAACACCATCGTCCATTACCGCCTTGATGCGAAGATCGTAAACTCCGTCCACTTTACCATGTTCCATACACGCTCCTTTAGTCAGTGCTCTATTACATTCAGGACATCTTTTGATGAGACCTGAACCGGACTGTATATCAACCATCGCGCCGCTGAATCCAACAGTAGCATTACCAACTTCGATATCATCATCAATAGATTCAATAGAACTGGTCTTATTTACGTTCAACTGGAACTTACCATTCCACTCATTCACAACAACATTCTTAAACAGGTAACTTTTATTTTCTTCCACCAGAGGTGCATTTGCACTTTCCCACACTGTGAATTTGATAGTGCCTGTTTCATCCCCTATAAGACCTACCTGGGATATTGATTCGTGTGAATTGTCCCATAACTGGATCACTTTTCCTCTGACACCCAGCCATTTTCCATCTTCTGTCGCACCAGAGATGTTCTCCACAGGAGAATCGGACTGACCGGTATAAAACTCATTCCGGTTGATATTGTATGATTTTAAGAAATAGTTTACAACACTTCTGCGTGCTTCTTCCTTAGGAACCTTGAACTTGTTGATCATCTTGTCAAGGCGCTCTTCAATTTCCCCGATAGGGATCTCCACTCCAAGTTCATTGAACCTGGCACTTATTTCCTGTGCTAATTCCTTCATATTCAAATCCTCAAGCCTCTTGTTTGTTTCTTCTGGAGAGGCAATTATACTGTATGTTGTAACACTATATAACCTGGACGTAAGCAGGGTGAAAGTATTCGACTTTGAAATGAATAATCATTTACCAAAGATACGTCTAATGGAAAGCTTCAGCATCTTTAACTTATTCATAGCAACACTATACAAACCTTCTGAAGAAAATGGTTTGCGTTTCTTAATTATCATTACGGCCCCTTTATGTTCTCTGATCAATATGGAAGGAAGGTCACCTATTAGTGAGAACTTGAATCTTTTACTGGAATCACCTATTATAAGAACATCATCATCTTCAACAAAATCAAGTATAGCTGCCTCTGTAGATGGACTTTCCGGGAAATGTAGAAACACATTGGATATTGAACTATCACCTGAAGCCGATTCGAGGCCTTGCTTAATAGAATTCTTTTCATCATCTGTCATTTCTGGATCAATAACTCTGATCATATGCAACTGAGCCCCGGTATTTTTGGCTAACCTTTTAGCAAGATGGAGTCCATATACGGAATTATCCTTCCCATTATAAGCAACAACAATGCGTTCAACCTTCTCTGGAATATATCCACTAAGAACAATTATATTGTTTCTTGATGTAGAAAGAATCCTGTTTGCAACTGTACCCATAGATGGCTGGAATCTATTAGCTTCATGCCATCCGATTACTATAAAGTCTACATTTTCTATCTCTGCCTGCTCCAGAATTGAATTTGTTATACTATGATCAAATGATATAATATACTCCCTCTTGTGACCAACAATAATAGGAAATTGTTCGAACCTCTCCTTTAATATACCATCTATAGCGATCCTTTTTGAATGAAATGCATCTCTTGCGGCAGAGAGGCTCGTTTGTTGTGGGACTTTGATCACATTAAGGCCTATTATCTCATCACCAAGATGATCAGCAAGATAAAGCAAATCAATTTCATGTCGAGGATTTGAAAGAGGAACCAGTATTTTAATCGTAGAACTGTCTTTAAGTGAGAGAGGCTGGATATTATTTTCCAGTACATCAAAAATATCATATTTAGGATAAGCTTTTTCTTTGCCATAAAAATTATACCATAGAAGACCCGTAGCGATTGCAAATAATGCAAAGAGCATTGGTAATAAACCCAAAGAAGGCAACAAAGCAATACTGAAAATAATACCTATAATTTGAGTAAAAGGAAAAAATGGATCACGGAAAACAGGCTTATACTCTTCAAGTGATCTTTTTCTCAGAATGATTACAGAAAGATTTATCAAAACAAAAATCAAGATGTTGAAAGTACTCCCAAGTTTTGCCAGTTGTTCCACATTCAAAAGCAACAACAATATAATCATAACAAAACCAGTAGCAATAATAGCATTATATGGAGTATCATGTTTTTTATGTATTTCAACAAACCATCTGGGTATCAGTTCATCTCTGCCCATGGCAAAGGGAAAGCGAGAAGAAGAAAGAATAGCAGAATTAGCTGTAGATAGTGTTGCGAGTAGGCCTGCAATTACTATCATTATTTTTCCAACATCCCCTGCCATCATCATAGAAACATCAACAAGAGGAGTCAAAGTATTAAGTGATTCATTTAATGTTAAATTACCACTTACAACAACCATCACTCCAACGTATATAAGAGTGACAACACCCACAGATGCAATAAGAGCACGAGGAAGATTCTTAGAAGGTTCTTTCACTTCCTCAGATATTGCTGCTAGTTGAGTGATCCCAAGATACGAGATAAATATAAGACCGGTAGTGGTAAATACTGAACTGTATCCAAATGGCATAAATGGGGTAAACTTTTGAGAATCAAAAATAAAAATTCCTTTGGCAATGAATATTGCAAGTATCAGAATAAGAAAAATAACAATTATATTCTGTAACGACCCACTGCTGCGTGCCCCACGATAATTAATAATAAGCAGAAATAAACCTGCTACAGTGGCAGACAATAGAATAGGAATCGGGAAAAAAACAAAAAGATAGTCTGCAAGTCCTATCAGAGCGAAAGAACCCTTGAAAACAAGTGCAAGCCAAGCACCAAAACCAATTACAGTGCCAAAAGCAGCTCCCATAGCTCTGCTAATGAAATAATAACTGCCTCCTGCCTTTGGCATACCAGTAGCAAGTTCGGCCATACTGATGGCAGTTGCCATAGATATGATTCCACCAAGCAGAAAAGAGATAATAGCTGCAGGACCTGCTGTAGATATTGCTATTCCGGGCAATATGAATATACCTGCTCCTATCATTGTGCCAGTACCAACAGCAAACGTCTGAAAAAAACCCAGACTGCGTCCGAGAGTTTCTTTGGTTTTAATTGCAACCATTAATATACCCTATAATTGAAAATATAATAGTTGTTGGTTTCCAACATATAAATAATGTTTATCTGTTAAGAATATCAGCAATTTCCCTTGCTGAATCTCCTTCCCCTATTACAGTCACAAGATCATCATATTCAAGGACAAGATTACCGTTGGCAATAAAGGACTTTTCACCTCTCCGAATCATCAGTAAAAGACTGTTTTCAGGAAGAGATAAATCTTTTATAGCTTTGCCAGCTATATCAGGGTTTGTTACCCTTACTTCAAGAATCTCTCCTTCATCCCCTACCTCGCACATAGAGAACATAGAAGGTTTTCCAACCATATTATCCAATACCAGAGCTGTTGTCATTTGAGGACTCATAGAACGGATGGACAAATCCCAGAATGCATGTAAGTTCTCTACACTGTTTACTCTTGCAACTATCTGTTCTTCGTTCAGATTGAATTTGCTTTTTGCTATTTGAGACACCAAGAGGTTCGTGTTGTCCTTATCTGTAGTTGCAACTACATATTTTGCTTTCTCTATTCCTGCATCTTTGAGTACATTGATATCCTCTGCATCACCATGAACCACACGTATACCTTGTTTCAAAAGTCGTTGGCACCTCTCTTCAGAATTATCAACTACAACGACATTCTCCCCTCGCTTTTCAAACCTTTCGGCCAGGATCTTCCCAACCTCTCCACCTCCTATAATAAGAATTTCCATAGGTATCACTCCTAAAAGATTAGCTATTCTTCTTGCTAAAGTACCGGTCATTATAACAGTTATAATTACAGTCAAGAACACAAGTCCCACAAGCATTTGCCCACCAAATATATTAAGAGCCTCTAGCTTCACAGCAAAATATGTTGCAATAGAAGCTGGAACAACTCCTCTGGGACCTATAAAAGAAATGAACAATTTTTCTTTTGTTTTAAGATGTGAATTTACTGTCGATACGAAAACTGCCATTGGTCTTACTAAAAATATCAACAGTAAAACAACTATAACACCCTTGGGCCAAATAGCGACGATGTCCTCGAATTTAAGCATTGCTGCAAGAAGTATGAAAATAAGTGATAGCATCATCATAACAAGATCGGATTTGAACTCCTTTAGAACCTGTTTGTGAGGAATATTAGATGTACCGGTAACAATACCAAATACCGCAGCTGCAAGTATTCCTGATTCATTACCCAATAGTTCAGATACTACATAAGTAGACATGACCAATGTTAAAGTGAAAAATCTTGCTGTTTGATCTGTTACCAAAGAACCACTCGAAAGGAAACTTTTCAGAACATATCCACTTATAAAGCCTACTATACTGCCTATGATCAGCCTCTGAAGAATAAACAAAAATGCATCAAATCCATATAATTGAGAGACAATCCATTCAAACGCAAATGCTGCAATAATAACACTTGCTGCATCATTGAAAACACCTTCAATCTCAAGTATCTTACCAACTTTGTGGTTTACATGGATGTTCCTTACAAGAGGAGTTATCACAGTGGGTCCAGTGGCGGCTACAAGAGCACCAAAGAGTGCTGCAATTTTAATACTCACATCAAGAAACAGATAAGTTATAAGAGTTGCACTTAAAAAAGTGATAAGAACACCAATAGTAGTTAACTTCAAAGCATCCTTCCTTATTGGCCGAATACTTTTTATGTCAATATGCAACCCCCCGTCAAAAACAATAACAGCCACTGAAAGAGAGACAATAGCAGTTAATCCATCACCAAATGTGGCAGGGTCTATAAAATTCAATACTTCAGGACCTATAAGCACTCCTTCGATTAAAAGAAATATAATAACAGGAACCTGGAAACGTTTGCTAAGTGCCTGAGCAAGCATGCTCATAAAAAGCACAGAGACTATAACTTCTAAAAAATATATTGAATCCATGTCCTGCTCCAAGAATGCATAAAATAACTATTCAACATTGACAATAAATGGTAATCTGTTTTCCAGTTACCTGATATAACTATAGATATAAAACTCTAATCCATTATTAAAACAACATATGGAGTGATTTTTAAAAAGAATAATCGTTGAAATAGTTTATATCTCGGGAAAGTAAGAAGAATACTATGTCTAAAATAAGATATGAGCAATTATTCAAAAAATTGCTTTTTAAATAAGAATAGGGGTTTTAAATCAAAAATCTTATACTAATCACACATACACAACAATTAAAATAGAAAAACATGATTAAGGGTAGTAGAGAACGAAAACCTACAGAACAATATATTAGCTCTGAGTGATCTGAATGACCTTGATAAAAGAAGAAGATATAAAAGTACCGTTGGATGTGCCAAAAGAAGCACATAAGACATACATCAAGAACTATCTGGAAATTACCCGCAACACTGGCAGATTGATGCTTTTTGCAGGTGACCAGAAAGTAGAACACCTGAATGATGATTTTTTCGGAGAAGGTATCCCGGCAGATGATAATGAACCTGAACACCTTTTCAGGATAGCAGCGGGTTCAAATATAGGTGTTTTTGCCACACAGATGGGCCTTATTGCCAGATATGGAATGGATTATCCTGATGTACCGTATCTTGTAAAGATAAATTCCAAATCAAACATGGTTAAAACAAAGCAGGATGATCCTTTCAGCAATCAGTGGTATGATATAAAACAGGTGGCACAATTCCGTGATAACAGTGGTCTGAAAATCCTTGGAATCGGATATACCATATACCTCGGAAGCGAGTACGAAGCTGAAATGCTTAATCAGGCAGCTCAGCTTATCTATGAAGCACACCAGTATGGAATGATGACAGTGCTCTGGATATACCCCCGAGGAGAAGCAGTGGCCAATGAAAAAGATCCACACCTTATAGCTGGAGCAACAGGTGTCGGGGCATGTCTGAATGCTGACTTTGTTAAGGTGAACTATCCGAAAAGTGAGAATATGAGAACAGAAGAAGCATTCAAGGAGGCGGTGCTTGCCGCAGGAAGAACGAAGGTGGTCTGTGCCGGCGGTTCCAGCGATGATCCAAAGGTTTTCCTTGATAAGCTATACGCCCAGATACATGTCAGTGGTGCCCATGGTAATGCAACCGGAAGGAACATACACCAGAAACCACTTGAAGAAGCTGTAAGGATGAGCAACGCGATCTATGCTATCACTATCGAGAATGCATCGGTTGAAGAGGCACTTAAAATCTACAAGGGCGAATAAAACTTTGAATTATCATGCATGGCCATGACCATGCTATCTTTTTTTTAGTTCTTAGTAGTTCCAGCTGCAACAATAAATGCAATAATACATGCATCAGATAAATCAGAACTTAGATTGATCTGCAAAAAAATGATTTACAGGTGCCTGTTTAAAGGTACCTTTCAATTACCTTTCAGTCATTCTTCACAGGAACAGTCAAAATCGAATCCAAGAAGGAAAGTTCCAGTGCCATGGAGGTTTTCAAGACCCATTTTCTCTTTGAGGTATTCATCACTGGGAGGAGACGGGGAGGCGAGAACTACATTGCATACCTTCTCCACACATTCTACATCTTCACAGGATTTCGGTGGTAATACAACTATCAGAGGATTGTTCTTCGAATCCATTTTCTTGAGGACATTGGTATCATAGATCACAATGTTACCTATTACAAGTTTATCCTTACAGGATTTTATTTCCTCAAGCTTTTCTTCATCGTCAACATCCTGACCTACAACACAACCATCGTGCATAAGGATGACATTAGGACCCTCAGGCCAGCAAAAATCCATGTTTGTAGTAAAAGCGAATATCACATCGTTTTTAAGGACTGTCTTGACACCTTTATTATCTCCCCTCCCAAGCCCCATAAGGGTCATCTCATCAGCTTTTTTTTCAAGTTCTCTGATGATCTCCCTGTCCTCTTCATTTAGCAAAAGCGTGTTTCCTACACCCTTCATATTCATTATACTGTTTTTTACATTATCGATTATTTCATCATGTTCCATAGATACCCCTTCTTTGATAATATAGATAAATTGATACTTGAATATCACTTCAGGAGTAATATTCATGCATATTTAAGCATATCGCAATGAAACAGAAAAGTCCTGAAGTAAAGATAATCAGTGTACCAACTTAAAAAGGCCTGCTTTGGGTTCATATATATGACCCCTGGACAGAAGAGACTTTAATACGGACTCAGCGACATGTTCAGGTATATTCTCAGAAAAAGCTTTCTGTATGTAAGTCGAATGATCAAAGCCACTTCCATCATCAATGTTTTCCAGTAACGACTCCACCATTTGTTCATAGTCAGGACCTTCATCATTCACCTGAGCTTCCCTGATAGAACAAAGAGCTTTTTTAACTTCGGCAAGTAAGGAATCGTAATAGGCCTTATCTTTATGATAATAATCTATTGACAGGCACATTCCGCTTGCAAAGGACTCAGAAATACCATAATTCATTAGACTTTCCATAAGTTTGCCGTTTTCTTTATCTGATGAAAAGAGTTTTTCAAAGGCTTTCAGCCGTTCAAGGGTTTTTTCAGCAGTATCCACCACCCATCTGTCACGTAAAGACTCCTCTACATAGTTAATCTCCTCCGGTCTCAGGGAAACATAGACTGAACCGTCCCCAGGTTCATAGGAACGTACTTTGCCAAGCACCATTACAAATGAAGGTACCTTTATGGTTGAAATAAAGACCGATGCTTCAGGCTGATAACTTCCAGCATAGACAGTAAAAGCTCCTGTAGGATCCGCTATACGTGCTCTCCAGAGTTCTTTTTCATTACCCTTTTGTTCAGATAACCTATCCACCTCTGTTACAACACCCACTACAAAGACCCTGTTGACCTTCAAACCTGTGGGAGTAACAAGGAAATTCGGAGAATAGACATCCTGTTCAGTTGAAGAAGAATTAGAATACAACTGAAAACGGGAGTCATTGAATTCCTTTGCAAACATCCTGTATGCAACTTCCCTTTCAACCATCAGTTATCACATCCCTGATCAATTTGTTCAAGAAGTCTGTCTATCCGTTCACCAAGGTCCTCCTCAGGGGTCCATACAGATTTTGCCACCAGCGAAACACCGAACTCATTTTTCGAAGAATTGCCCCGTGCCACAAAGAATCTACCCGTAAGAACCTTTTTCATATCCTCGAACACAATATCGCCTGACATCGAATTTCTGGACATCTTTTCGGCATCATACATATTTTTACCATAGACTGCTTCAGAAAGTTCACGATTGAGCATCAGGTGAACAGCACCGGTGCCATCATCCATGATGGCTTTGATGCGCATGTCTGTCAGACATTCAACTTCCCCGTGGGAACGGCACGTCGATTTTTGAGTAACACGATTACAAAGAGGACATCTTTCGATCAGGCCTGAGCCGGACCTTATAGAAATGAGATTTCCGCTGACAGTTACATCGAACATACCTTCTTTTTCAAGGACCTTTTCAATTGGCAAAGGAGCAGTAACTCTGCTAACAGATTCCATTGTAAAGGGGATATAACCTGTCTGATCAATTTTTTTGATGGAAGTTGCCTCTGTGAAATTAATAGAAGGTACTCCCCTGAATATCCTGACAGATGCTCCTTCAAAACGGATATAATCACCGATATCAATATTCCCAATTGAGACCCATGAAGTAAAAGGAAGCTTTGCAGTCTCGTCTGCAAGTACACCTTCCACAACAGTTACCTCCTGGCCTTTTAACATGATATCACGATGATACATTTCAACTATTAATGCAACTGAACTGGCAAGTACATCAGCAGGAACTATATCTTCCAGTTTTTTCAGATTGGAATGTGACATCTCTTCAATGTCCGGGAGAATATTCTCATCAATGTAAGTTATCGTAGACCTTTTACCGAAATAGAGCTCCGGACGATTATTCCAGAGTCTTGTATAAGCATTTTTAATTGTTATTGCAGCACCGGGTTCTAATGACATGTCATCCCAGCAAGTGAAAGAGCATATACCGGTTTCATCACCCAGAGTCCCTGAAAAAATGGTCCTCTGTTCTCCTTTAACAGATACGGTCTTCTCAACAATGTTGATTATGCGACCTGTCACTTCAATACCGTTCAATCCAGGTGAAAGGTCTTTGACATTAACGCAATTTGAAGATGAAGAAGCATATTTATTTTTAAGCATTCTTTTAGCTTCATTAAGAGGAACACGATATTCAAGGAGCTTTTTTAACTCTCTGCTGATCTCATCCCTGCCAATATCACCAAGCGCCATGGTTAATTCTTCTATATGTGGCGCAATTTTCTCGTCCATAGGGATTCTCCATAATTTGAAACTTAGAAACAGATTATTGTATTTCCTGATCGGCAATAAAGATAACCTGAAAAATTATATTGTTTTCTGCTATGCAATAACCAGAAATGTTTATGAGTAATTAAAAATCATATAAAAATACTGACATTTAAGATTTCAGAAGCAGAAATTGCCGGAATTATATTAAAGGGAGTCGGGAAAATGACAAAACTTGCAATAGTATATCTGAGTACACAGGGAAATACAAAAATGATGGCAGAAGCCATTGCAAAAGGTGCACGCGAGAAGCATATAGAAGTCGATATAGATAATTTCTACGAATGGGATCCTGCGGATGTTGCTAAATATGATGCTATCTGCATTGGTTCATCTACATTTTATTATACGATGCTTGAACCTATCGCCAAATTCCTTGATGAGCTCATTGACATAGGCATAGAAGGAAAGACAGGAGCTGCGTTTGGCTCTTACGGATGGAGCGGAGAAGCACCTGTACAGATTGCAGAGCGATTGAGAAAAGCCGGAGTAGAGGTCATTGATCCTGTGCTGAGAATACAATATATACCAAATGAAAAAGATCTTGCAGAATGTATAAGGCTTGGTAAAGATCTGGCAATACACATGAAAAAGAAGTATTCATGATTAAGCAGGAAAAATAATTTCAATATATGCTTAAAATGGCAAATCAGATTAATTTCATCTTGGAAACCTATTAAAAAACTATTTATAGGGCATTTTGCTAATAAGTATTTGAAATTCAATCTGATTAAGAATATAAGAAGATATAAGAGGGAATTTATGACAATAATACCATTTGCACCTATTGAAAGAGTTATAAGGAATGCAGGAGCACAAAGGGTCAGTGAATCAGCCGGCATGGCACTGACAGAGATCCTGGAAGAATACGGACTTGAGATTTCAAAGGAAGCTATCAGACTTGCAGAACATGCAGGCAGAAAGACCGTGAAAGCCGAAGATATCATCCTTGCAAAAGAGATGTTGAACAAATAACACCGATCTTGATCGGTCAGTTTTTTTGCTTTTAATTCAATCAGTTATAGCTCTGTGGACTTCCATGTTTTCATTGATGGTTGAGCACATATCTGAAATATCATATAATCAGATCAATAAGACTTATACCCGTCAGGGTGACAGTACTTACCACCAGCCCGGCTATCAATACGCCGGCAAATATAGCAATCAATGCATTTCTGAACTTTATGCCGAAAACAAATGCTGCAGCGCAACCTGTCCACGCGCCCGTAACAGGCAGTGGAATAGCAACAAACAGCGTTAATGCAAAAGTTCCGTATTTTTCAAACCTTTCAGAATGATTGCGATGAGTTCTTCCGAAAAGCCATGAGAAAAAAATATCAAATAAGGAATATCTTCTGAGATATGTTGAAACAGGATCCAGGAAAAGAAGTAGAGGAATAACAGGAAGCATATTCCCTGTTACTGCAAACACGTATGCAGCAACAGGATGCATGTCATAGATGCCCAGTGCTATAGGGATAGCACCTCTTAGCTCAAATACCGGCATTGCTCCGATGATCATTGTTGCAAGCCAGTGAGGAACAGAAGAAAGAAGATCAAGCACGAATGCTTCAAAACTCAATTGGATTCCTTACCTGATAATGCAAAGTGGGCCAGAAGTGATTCCAGTTGTATTCTTTCATTGGCACCCTCCGTCAACCTGAAATCGATCTCACCAATAATATCTATCAGCTCAACCATTTTACGTTGAGGGATTTCAATATCGAACATGGCCCGGTAGATCTGTCCCACCACATCTTCACCGGAAAGACCCTGCTCAAGCAGCATGCTGTCAAGATGTTTTCTGGATGCCGTGAAGTTACCATCGAGTGCTGTTTCAATGAGTTCTTTTATCTGCTCTGGACGGGCTGTTGCAGTAATCTTATAGATTGCTTCCTGGTGGATCGTATCTGCAATAAGAGCCGCAGCCTGAAGAGCATTAATAGCTTTTCTCATATCACCCTGGGCAACATATCTGATGGCATCCACACCATCATCCGCGATATCCAGACCCTCATTCTCTGCCACAAAGAGTACACGTTCGGCCACTGCCTCATCAGAAAGAGGACGGAATCTGTAAACAGCACATCTCGACTGGATAGGTTCGATGATCTTGGATGAATAATTACATGAAAGAATGAAACGACAGTTATTGGTATAACGTTCCATGGTACGTCTCAAAGCAGACTGGGCATCTGAAGTGAGAGCATCTGCTTCATCAAGAAAAATTATCTTGAAATCGGCCCCTCCGATAGGTGTTGTTTTGGCAAAGTTCTTGATCTTTGTCCTGACAACATCAATTCCCCTTTCATCGGACGCATTGAGTTCGGTAAAATTCTCACGCCATGAATCTCCAAAAAGCTCACGGGCAATTGAGACGGCTGTTGCTGTTTTTCCAACCCCTGGAGGACCAGAGAACAGAAGATGTGGAAGGTTTCTCGTTTTAATGTACGATTTAAGCCTTTCTACAGTCTCATTCTGACCGACCACATCATCAAGCTTAAAGGGCCTATACTTTTCAATCCATATCTCTTCTTTAATTTCAAACCCTCCGAATAAAAGAATGCTTATCTGCAATAATAGGAAGATGTAGTTTTTTAAGTTTTCGTAAATATAAAAGATCAGCAGGAATTCCCTCAAAAGAAGTTCCTGCTATTAAAATATAATTTACTGATAGACCATCCTGTAAGCATAATCGCCTACAAAAGGAATCTTAAGCAGTACACCTCTGTATGCCATTATAACAAGCACCAGTATGAAGAAAAGTGCAGCAAATCCAAGGAAATCAGCTATAATCCACCCAATGTAGGGTATCCATGCAACCACAAATACCAGCAGGGAAAGCGGAAGGAAAATCAACAATGACTGCATTGCATGAAATCTGACAAACTTATTGTCCTGCTCAATGAGCAAAAAGATTATCCCTGTGATCCAGAAGAGCAAGTAGCTAAGTGCTGCCACGATATTCTCATCCAGACCTAATTTTGTCTTATACGTCATATGATCACCTTATAGCAATAGTATTCTGCGGACATTTCTCCACACATATCCCACATGCTGTACACTTGTCCTGATCAATCTCCGCCAGGAAATTGGTAACTTTGATGGCATCCTCCGGACAGTTCTTCTCACATATCTTACAGCCGATACAACCCACGGTACATGATGCTTTAACTGCCTTACCTTTATCATGTGACATACAAAGTACATGTACCTTTTCTGTTTCATTTGCAAATACCAGAATGTCATTTGGACAGGAAGCAATACAGAGTCCGCAGCTTGTACAGAGATTCTTGTTCACATGAGGTAGACGATCCTCTCCGATGGAAAGAGCATCAAAAGGACATGCACGTACACATGTTCCTCTGCCCATACATCCGTAATTACAACCTTTTTCACCATCAGAAAGCATCATAACGGCCTTACAGTCCTCAAAGCCAACGTAATCAAAGCGGTCAACACAATTGACACCGCCGTTGCACCTGACAAAAGGGTACTGCTCCTCGCCTTCAGATACTTCCTGTCCTACTATTCCTCCAATTTCCTTGGCAACTTCAAAGCCACCAACCGGACAACCTGTAATAGGCGCGCCTTCATTCACAACACGCTCCGCAAAGTCTGCACAACCTGCAAAACCACAGGCTCCACAATTAGCTCCGGGAAGGACTTCCAGAATCTCATCAACAAGAGGATTTGTCTCTACCTTGAACTTCTTTGATGCCGCAATAAGCATGATACCAACAGCCAGTCCAAGACCACCAAGAATAGCTGTGGCCTGAATAAGTAAAGTAACTAGCTCGCTCATATAGGAATCACCCAGAAGTAATTTACAAAGGCCATAGACAACATTGTTGCGATAAAGAATGCCTGTGGAAGCCCCCTTATAGAGGAAGGGACACTAACAAAAGTTGAACGTTCTCTGATCGCAGACATCATTAGCATTACAATAGCAAAACCAATGCCTGCCGCGATACCGAATACAACGCTCTGAACAAAGTTGTATGTGGAATTTACACTCAGCAATACTACACCCAATACTGCACAGTTCGTGGTAATAAGTGGCAGATAAATACCAAGTGACCGATAGAGTGAAGGGATATTCTTCCTGACAATGAACTCCACAAGCTGGACCAATGCTGCTATCACAACAATAAAGCTGATCAGATCAAGGAATTCCATATTTGTAGGCTTTAAGATGTATGTATAAACTATGTACGATACAATAGATGCCATCGTCATGACAAAAATGACTGCTCCGGACATTCCTGCAGCACTTTTTACGTCCTTGGTAACACCCACAAAGGAACATAGACCAAGGAACTGGATTAGCAGGAAGTTCTTAATAAAAATACCATCCATTAAGATGGCAAATAATGCTTTTTCTACCATTTTAACCACCCTTTGCTCTCTTCTTTGCTCTCTGATAATTCACGATAGCCATCAATCCTCCTATTGTAAGGAAAGCTCCTGGAGGCAATATCATTGTAGTAACTGAAGGATTTACAGGCAAGGTGATCAGAGTGTAATCGAATGTTACTATCTGTCCGGTACCGAGAATTTCCCTTATTCCCCCAATAAGCATCAATACAAGCAGGAAACCTGTGGATATACCAAGGCCATCTATGAACGAATAGAACACATTGTTCTTATTAGCATATGCTTCGGCACGACCAATAATCACACAGTTTACTACAATAAGGGGGATGAATACACCTAAAGCCGCATACATAGGCGGGAAATATGCCTGCATTACCATTTTTACTATCGACACAAAGGTCGCTATAATGATAATGAATATCGGAAGTCTTACAGCCGATGGGATCTGTTTACGTAAGGCTGAAACGAAAACGTTCGAACATACAAGCACAAATGCTGTACCTGCTGACATACCGATCGCGTTCTCTACTGATGTGGTCACTGCCAGTGTAGGGCAGAGGCCCAGAACAAGTCCGAAGATCGGGTTGTCTCTTGTAATACCGCGAATATATTCACTCAAAGGATCCATAATATCATTCCTCCGCCTCTTCTATTGAAGATATTTTCGTATTTAGGGCATCAACCACAGCCTGTGAGGATATCGTTGCACCGGTAATGGCATCGATGGAACCTCCGGAACTGGAAAGGCTCAGTGATGAAACCGAAATACCTTCAAACTGACTCTGGAACGGTTCTTTTGTGATTTTGTCTCCCAATCCGGGAGTTTCTTCATGACTCAGGACATCCATGCCATAGAATGTTGAAAAACTAGAATCAACACCGCCGGCAACTACAATGGGACCCTGAGCACCTGCGTGTTCCTTGAAGAAGGCATAACCTATTATGTTACCTGAAGAATCAAGAGCACGATAGTAAAGTACAACAGGGTCACCGTCCTCATTAACCTCATCACCATAAACTTCTTCAAATGTATTTGCCTCGGGAATCAGCTCAGACAATATTTCTTTTTTGGCATTTGCTTCATTTTGCTTGAGCTGTTCATTTGTAGGAACATATGTAAGACCTAACAATAAAGCAGCTACAACGGATATTAGGACAAGTTTTCCTATGACCACAATCGTTGCCTTAGTAGAATCACTCATTGTCCATCACCTCGAATTTCATGGATGCAGGAATCTTATCCATGATATTCCTGTAGATCTTTTCAGGCAGGGACATCGTTCCGAATGATGCAGGCATTGTATTGAATTCTATATATGAGGATACACAATTTGCAAGGAAGATCCCATAAAATACTCCGTCAACATAGTTGCCAAAGTAACCGTAAATGAAAACGACCACACCACATAATATACCATAGACAATACGGCCGCTCTTTGTTACCGGAGAGGTGGGAGAATCAGTTGCAAGGAAAAGAATACCAAAGAATACAGCACCTATCATTGCATAAGGCAGTTCCGGACTCATTTCAAGGAAGACAAAAAACTGTGACATATACATCAAAGGATTGAGAACACCTTCTTTGACAAGAGCAGCTACACCGGAAATGAACAACAGAGTCTGGGGTATTGCCACCATCGTTGCAAAGAATGCAAGAGGCACTCTCCAGTCAACATATCTCTTGTATATGAGATACACACCACCGATAAGCAATATAGGAGATACACCCACCATAAGACCTGCACCGGGTTCAAGAAAGAGATCGGAAAACTGGCCTACGTGAGGAATAGAGACAGGTGTCATGTACGAGGACCATGCGCTTCTGACAAACACCCATGAAACAAGCACAGGATTGAAAATGTAAGAGCCAATGCCACCAAAAACATGTTTTCCGACGGCTATAGCAAAGAAACCGCTAACAATAGCGATCCATATAGGAGCTTCCGGCGGAATCAGGAGAGCAAGCATAAGTCCGAGTAAAGCTGCATGTCCGTCAGCTATAGTCACTTTCTGTTTGAAGATGGTCTGTATTCCAAATTCCGTTGCCACAGCAGCTAACACACATGCTACTATGATCCCGAGTGCGGGAACACCAAAGAAGTATATCGCTGCAAGACATAACGGAAGTAGAGCTATTATTTTACTTAGATTCAATGTCTTAAAATCAAGTTTCGTTTTCTTGTGAGGGGGAGCTGAAATAGTATATGTCATATTATTCACCTCCACAGGCACAACCCAGTTTGAGATTGGATGATTCCTTGGCCGGCAGGTCTTCATAGGCCATCTCTATTGCATCCTTTGCGTACCTTATAAGCTGTAGTATGTGTATCTTGGAAGGACAGACTGCTGCACAGTCACCACATTCGATACAGTTCTCAATATGTATCTGCCTGCATTCATCAAAGCGACCCTGGTCAGCCATTACAGCAAGACGACTTGGTATGAGTTCCACAGGACAGACATCCACACAACGCGCACAATGGATACATTCTATAGAATCATCTGTAAGGACCTCTTCCGGTCTTTGCAAAGATATCCTTGTAGTGCCTTTTGTTACTGGGACCTGATCTGTATATTGCGCAACACCTGTTCTTACACCGTTTGCAATGATCTTACCAATCTCACCTGTGAAACCATAGTGGTCAATGACATCCTTGAAAGGGGTTCCGATCTTTACAAGCAGATATTCCATCCGGTCAGATACACCTTCTATCGAAACAACTGTATCATAGAATGGCCTGCCTTCGTGGACTGCATCATACAGAGCTTTAGCGGATTTAATACCACATATGGCAACTCCCACATCTGTAGGATCACAGCCGATATCTACCTTTCTTCCTGTTACATTGTATGTAAAGAAATTCAGGATCTTTTTACCAAAAATACGCTCCTGAGACAGAACAACTATGTCCGAGTTCTGCTCATTGAGATAATATCCCATTTTACGACTGCCTACAAGAGGTGCAACCTTTAATCTTTTATTATCCACTTCAATACCTTCAAAAGCAGCAATTGAATCCTTGTCATCGGTTCTGAGTACAATAGCACCCTTTTTAGCGTCTGCCGCTTTCATGAGCAACTTAAGTGCGTCGATGACCTGAGATGCATATTCTTTTGGTGTTTTGAATGTTCCACCGATCCATTCGGAGGATGTGGCATTGATGAGCACAGTGTCGATATTCTTTCCCTTTGGCCTTAGAACAGTATGAGTAGGCATTCCATAATGCTCCACTATACCAGATTCCTTAATAAAGTCCGCAAGTTGTCCGGACCTTATATTCTCGTAAGGTGAGAACACGACAGTATCATTACTATCTTCAGGCTTAATTATAATACTCATCGCCTTGTTCCCATCGGGATGAGGATATTCTTCTATTGAAAGAACCTCTCCACATACACTGGAATGAACCGCAGATGAATAGTATTCCTCACTCTCACCTATTTTCTGTCCGATAAGAACCCTGTCACCTTTCTTCACAAGAGGTTCACAGACAACACCTCTATGCTGTCTGAGCGGAATAATGATCTTTTCCGGCAATGTCTCTAATTTTTTGATTTCCACATTATCAACTCCTTAGAATGCAGGCTCCCTTTCCACTTCAGTTGGTTTCGCACCTTCTTTCGTCACTTCAATGGTATTAGCATCGAAATCTGTTGGAGGATCGGTCTCTGCCGGATCTGTATCATAACCAAGTGATTTCCAGTCAATAACCGGTACAACATCATGGCAACTGGAGCAGTCATCTATCCTTTCACCGAAATGAACATTCTGGAGAGTCTCAGAAGCTGATGTACCATGACAATCCGCACATTCAAGAGGATCTGCAATACCTGCATCAGAACCTGCAATGTTATGACTGATCTGATAGTACATTTTCACATGCCTGAGTATAGCATTCGGATAGTCAGGTGTTCCATCAGCATCACCATCATATGAACGGATCTCATCTTCTGTTACAGTACCATCACCGTCTGAATCTGCATTACTTACTTCTGCGGGAGCGATCGGATCACCAATCTCAGCACTTGTGTTCGGATCTGCAAGTATACCCTCATTGATTCCTTCATCCCACCAGATTCCTGTAATCACATTGTATGGTTTGAGTATGGAATCTTCTTTGCGTTCCTGTGCTGTTGGCAGGAGATCATAATAAACACCTGATGACCATCCAAGAGTGGGTGTGAATTCTGATTCATATACCTTATCTTCACGGATACCGTTTGCCCAGCTGAATTCTTTTATGACAGGAGTTCCGATTGTATCCGTACCCGGAAGTGCAGGGATGTGACATGATTCACAGCTGAGGAATTCAAGATGAGCATCCACCATTCCACCATGAGATATACCCTCATGACATCCTGAAGAATCACAATCTTGCACCCCAACTTCAATATCCATGTGTCCTGTCCCGGAAGCAGGTTCGGAAGCATACAGGTATTCACGGCTACCTATCTGGTGTTCTTCCGTTTCATGACATTCCTGACAATCAACATCATCATGAACATCGTAAGAAGCAGAATCTTCGAGCGTCCATGAGACTGCTGTTGTCGAAATTTCACTGGCATGACAGTTACTTCCGCAAAGAGCTTTACGTGGAGCACCATTCACCTCATCGTGCACTTCAGTTACAAGAGGAAGAGGTGTCAGGACATCAAGCATATAACTTGCTACATAAAGAGGCTCTTTCTGCAGTTCTGCTCTGGATTCTTCAATTGCAGCGTCGTTGGCTTCCCCGAATTCACCTGAAGCTATACTTTCAGCACGTGCTTCAAAATCATAACCACCAACCTGTTCATGACATATCATACAGTCGATATCGACACCGTAATCTGCCATGTATCCTCCGCCGGGGTGAACCTGTCCGTAGGTCACAGCCATCATATCCTCATCAATGCTATCAACATCAACGCCATAATCAATGATAGAAGCCCATTTCTTCATATCCTGTTCTACATGATATGATTCGGAAACATCCTCATATACACCTGCGTGACAACCACTACATGAGCTGTCAGACCACTTCTGCTCAGTCATATAATGAACGGACATAGCTTCATTGCCACTGTAACCAAGATAAGCATAAACACCGGCTGCAGCAAACATCAAGACAAGAATCCCAATGAGGATTGCGTTCAATTTAGCCATAATAATTCGCCTCAGTCCTCTGCTACTTCTTCAAGCCGTCTGATAACAACCACTATGTTGTTTCTCAGATCCTGCTCATTTGTTATTTTCATGTCATTCGTAACGTATTTATTGATCTCGAATGACTTTCTCACTACACGTACATTAAAGTCAAAAACCTTATCTAGAAGACCTTTTTGAGGAGTCACCCCTAAAAAGTCTACATCCATGTGATTGCCAAGTACATTGGCTTTAAGTTCAATTTTATCAAGAGGAGAACCTGGTTTCACGTAAATAACATGATGCTTCACAAAACCAAAGTGTTTCTCTATACCTCTCCAACCGTATTCTTCCATTAGCTGATGAAGGGCGACGACAAGGTATTTATCCTTGCTTGAACTTGTTCCCGTACTTGATCCTGTGCTGGGATTGCTCATTCTACTACTTCCTTCAGATGAATATGATAACTATAACAGAAGGAACTTGTATTCCTTCTTCTAAGCAGTACATAGTTTAATATTTAGTTATATCTTTTCATACAGCATGAACTATAAAACTGTTGCCATTGTACTGATAGCGATTTTCACAGTATTATTAATGATAGATTATACCGCTGACATAAATTCAGTCGACACAGAAGAACAAAATATCTACTCTCAAACCAGAAGCCTGATGGATACCACTGTAACAATTGCCGTGGTGAATTATAATGAAACATATGCATTGAATGTTGTGGACAGAGCTTTTGAAAAAATAGAATATGTTGACGATGTTATGAACAACTATGACAATAAAAGTGAGCTTAGCATGCTAAACAATGAAGGATCTGTCCATAACGCTGACCCTGACCTTGTCTATGTGATCAAAAGATCAAAATATTACTCTGAAAAAAGCCAGGGGGCTTTTGACATATCCATCCAGCCCATACTCGATCTATGGGCAAGTAAATACAGCCCGGGAGGTAGTTACCAGGATCCTACACCCGATGAAATAAATGAAACACTCGAACTGGTAAATTATTCCGCCATTTCCATTGAAAACAACAATATCTCTCTGAAAGATGGTATGAAGATCACACTGGGAGGGATTGCAAAAGGATACGCTGTTGACAGTGCAATCGAATCATTATTGAATGACGGCATAGTTGCAGGTTTTGTCAATGCAGGTGGAGATGGAAGATATATAGGAACAAAACCTGATGGTACTCCCTGGAGAGTAGGACTACAGAACCCGGATAAAAACGAAGATGCAGTAACAATTATGAACATAAAGAATAGGGCAGTTGCAACAAGTGGAAACTATGAACGCTATTTCAATGATACTACAAAAAGATCACACATCGCTGATCCCAGAACAGGCTACTCCTCAGGGAACCTTATAAGTTCGACTGTCATAGCCAATAGTGCCATGGATGCAGATGCTTTTGCCACTGCGGTATTCATACTCGGAGAAAATGAAGGACTCGATATGATCGAGAATACCGACAATATCGAGTGTCTCATAATAACCACGGATAAAAGAATCGTGCGTTCAACAGGATTTTCTGACTATGAAATGAATTGATTTTGATCAACGGAGACTGACCTCGTGAAGGGTCTCGTAGATAGGACCCTTTGGGGTCAATGTACTTTTTTTCAGTTTTATTGAATCAACCGTCATTGTACCCACATCGACATCTTTGAGTTCTTCCAATAGCTCCAGAAAGTCAGATTTCTTTTTTTTCGGAAGATATTTAACTCTTGCAAGGGTTGCATGGGCGCTGAAACGATAAAGATTTTTTTCAAATTCGAATGAAGATAAAGATTGTTCAATAGATTCATAGAGTTTATCAAAGTCCCCTTCACATCCCAACCATATAACCTTTGTGAACTTGGGTTTGGGAAAAACACCAAGTTTTTTAATTTCTGCTTCAAAAGGTTCGCATTTCACATTATCAAGTGCTCTGGATACATCAGAGATCTTGTCTTCTGGGATCTCACCTAAAAACTTCATGGTAATATGAACTAACGCCGGATCTACGAATTTGAATTTGAAATCATCGAACTTTGATTGTATTTCAGCAATCTTAACATTTAATTCTCCGGGAAGGTCAACTGCAACAAAAGTCCTGACCACACATATCACCAATTATCATTTATACTGGAGACATAAATTAATAACGCTACTTAACAAGTTTTATTTATAAAAAGATAATAGATAATATGGCATGTTCCGGTAGTCAGATTGCCGGTGAAATATCTTCATTAAAATCGAGGGAACAATTTGAACTGTACACAGGTAGTTGTCGATAATGCTGTAAGACTTGCAGAAGAGCTGAAATCTACAGCCATCATAATATCAGGAGATATAGATCTTGGTGAAACAAAGACATCCATACCTGTCTATTATGTAAGCCGAAAACAAAGGAATATCATCGATCACCTTTCTTCCAGCAGCAAAACAAAAGAAGAAAGATCAAAGGAAATACTCGATAAGATCAGTCACCAGGCTTCAGGGAAGATGGAACATGTTGAAAGTGTATCTGCAATCGAATATATGATGGATGAGGTTAAAGAAGGAACCGTTATCGGCATAATAGAGAGTAAGAACTCCTATGCCATTGTGATCCATAACCTTGAGGAGAACCACCTGGTGAAGATACTCAAGGAATGTGAGGAAAGGATACCTGCCGAGATCCTGCGCGCTGTCCTTAAAGTAGCTTTTGACATATCAAATACCGGGCGTGAAGGAAAACAGATCGGTACGGCATTTATAGTTGGGGATGTGGAAGAGGTGATGATACGGTCTCACCAGATGATACTGAACCCTTACTCAGGACAGGAAGACGGGGACAGGAACATACTTGACAAAAAGAACTGGGAATCTATAAAAGAATTTGCCCAGCTTGATGGCGTCTTTGTTATTTCTGAAGAAGGAATGGTAGAAGCTGCAGGAAGATACCTGGATGTAGATGCCAGGGACATACCAGTGGAAAAAGGTCTCGGAGGACGTCATGTTTCTGCTGCTGCAGTTACGAGAGATACTGTGGCAATTGCAGTGACAGTTTCCGAATCAGGCGGAGTCATTCACATATACATGGATGGAAAAGAGCTTCTGCATATAGAATCTACAGAGCGGGCCGCACGTGTACGCTAATAATACAAATAATTAAAACAAATAAGATATCTTCCATCTTATGGGCTGCTTATCCTTACGCCAGATGAAAGACATATCTTCTTACAATCTTAAAAGCGATTTTATTTTTCTGTAGCTTAAGCACGCTCTTCAGAACTCATATCGCCCAGATGTTCAACTTCCTGCACCAGTCACAGACCTTTTTAGCTACACGCGTCCCATAACCTGGATCAGGCTTGAAGGAAAGAGCCGTCTACCGAAGTTGAATACGTTTTAATGCACCGGACAAATGGGATATGATATTGCTAACAAGATTCGTGCAAACCAGATCAACAATAGCATCACGATAGAGATGTGAGGTATCAGGCGAGATCGAAACGGTCAAGATTCATGACCTTGTTCCACACCGCTACAAAGTCGTTCAAAAACTTCTCCTGGGAGTCCTCACATCCGTAGACTTCCGCCAAGGCCCGTAGCTGGGAGTTCGAACCGAATATGAGGTCGACACGGGTGCCGGTCCACTTGAGTTCACCTGTTGAGCAATCACGGCCTTCGAACACATCGTCAGAGGTTGCCTTCCATTCTGTGTTCATATCAAGCAGATTCACGAAGAAGTCATTTGTGAGAGTCTCCGGCCGCTTAGTGAAAACACCGTGCTGGGACTTTCCGAAGTTAGCATTCAGGACACGCATACCGCCTATGAGAACAGTCATTTCAGGAGCAGTCAGTGTCAGCAGTTGTGCCCGGTCCACAAGCAGTTTCTCTGCCGGTACAGAGTATTTGGTCTTCTGGTAGTTGCGGAACCCGTCTGCTTTCGGTTCGAGTACACTGAATGCCACAACATCGGTTTGCTCATCTGACGCATCCGTGCGTCCCGGCGTGAAGGGAACAGTCAAATCGTGACCGGCATTCTTTGCCGCTTGCTCGATACCTGCGCATCCACCCAGGATTATCAGGTCTGCAAGCGAAACTTTCTTCCCGCCAGACTGATCGTTGTTGAACTCTTTTTGAATTCTTTCAAGGGTCTCAAGAACAGTCACAAGTTGTTCAGGCTGGTTTACTTCCCAATCTTTTTGTGGAGCAAGACGAATACGCGCCCCGTTCGCCCCACCTCTTTTGTCGGAGCCGCGGAAAGTGGACGCCGATGCCCAGGCGGTGGAAACCAGTTGAGATACAGACAGTCCCGAGGCAAGTATCTTGCTCTTGAGGTCTGTGATATCCTGTGCGTCGATCAGATCATGATCAACTGCAGGAACCGGGTCCTGCCAGATCAGTTCCTCTTCCGGAACCTCCGGGCCAAGATAGCGGGAGCGAGGGCCCATGTCGCGGTGTGTCAACTTGAACCACGCGCGGGAGAAAGCGTCTGCAAATTCCTCGGGATTTTCCAGGTAGTGTCTTGCAATTGGCTCGTAGATAGGATCGAACTTTAGCGATAGATCCGCAGTAGTCATCATCGGCCGGTGCTTTTTGGACGAGTCATGGGCATCGATGATCATGTCCTCTTCTTCAACGTCCTTGGCAAGCCACTGGTTCGCACCGGCAGGACTTTTGACCAACTCATACTCGTATTTGAACAGGACCTTCAGATAGCCCATATCCCATCGGGTTGGGTTGGGTTTCCATGCTCCTTCAATACCGCTGCTGATCGTATCGCCACCTTTACCGCTGCCGAAACTACTCTTCCATCCAAGGCCCTGTTCCTCGATGGGAGCAGCTTCAGGTTCCGGACCGACCAGCGCCGCGTCACCTGCGCCATGACATTTGCCGAAGGTGTGCCCACCGGCGACAAGTGCGACGGTCTCTTCATCGTTCATGGCCATGCGCGCAAAGGTCTCTCGAACATCCTTGCCGGAAGCGACTGGATCTGGATTGCCGTCCGGACCTTCCGGGTTAACATAGATCAGGCCCATCTGTACTGCAGCCAGGGGATTTTCGAGATCCCTGTCACCAGAGTAACGGCTATGAGGTTTGTCGCTCGTAGCCAGCCATTCCTCTTCTGAACCCCAGTAGACATCTTCTTCTGGCTCCCATATATCCTCGCGCCCACCACCAAAACCGAAGGTTGGCAACCCCATCGACTCGATGGCACAGTTGCCGGCCAGAATCATGAGGTCGGCCCAGGAGATCTTTCTTCCGTATTTTTGCTTGATCGGCCAAAGCAGCCTTCGGGCCTTGTCGAGATTAACATTATCCGGCCAGCTGTTAAGAGGAGGAAAACGCTGGCTTCCGGAACCTCCTCCACCGCGGCCATCGCCCATGCGGTAAGTACCCGCACTGTGCCAAGCCATCCGGATGAAAAGTCCTCCGTAGTGGCCATAATCAGCCGGCCACCATTCCTGGGAGGAAGTCATCAGTTCATAAAGGTCTTTCTTCACAGCCTGCAGGTCAAGTTTCTTGAATTCCTCAGCATAATTGAACTCTTCACCCATCGGATTGGACTTGTAAGAATGTTGGTGCAGAATGTTAAGATTCAACTGATTCGGCCACCAGTCCCGGATCGACATGCCATCGCGGACAGTGGATCCCATTACCGGATTCTTGTTATCTTCATTCATAATGTTTTCTCCTTTCGTTGTTTGAATTTATATCGATTGATTTTGGTGGCAATGAGAGACTTGAAGGATAGCTAAAGAAACGTCTCACTATTTTTTGAGCGTAAAATTAGGAGCCGGCTGTCAGGTTATTCTGATTATCAGCAACTTGCATTCCAAATATAAGGACTGTTTCTTTTCACTCATTAAAATCACTCATTTATTTAAATAGTAGCGTTAAGGTATACTTGAAAAGTTATCAAAAACTGATACATAACCCTTAACTTACCCACTCAAGTAAGTAGTAGATATAGCTCCGACATAATAAATAGGTTTCCTCAAAAAGTAGGGATAATTAAGCATCCTGAATCGCCCTTCCTATTGTGGTTTACTTTTTTTGTATTATGTTCATCATGGACAGCGGTTCACGATAATTATTTATAAGTTTATAACGGCTCTTTTATAGAGGAAAAGAAAATGCTGGAAGCATCCTGGGTCTTTGCTTTTAATGTGAACGAACTTGCAGAAAGCGAAAAGAAAGCCGTGATAATAGATGGGGAGAAGATAGTACTGATAAAAAAAAGTGGGGAATTATTTGCTATCTCTAATAGATGTATGCATATGGGATGTCCGTTATCCAAAGGAGAACTTGAAGGTTATGTAATCAAGTGTCCGTGCCATGACTGGAGATTTGATATTCGCAGTGGGGAATTCCTGGATGCAAAAGAGCTCAAGGTCGCTTCTTATGAAACAAGGATTGCTGATGGCAAAATTTACATTAATATGGAACATTGAGTTACAATGAAGGAAGTGTGAAGTAAATTATCAGCACTTCATTTTGATGTACCTGGCAAAGATATCCATCAGAAGAAATAATGCTCTGTTGCCGAAATCAGTAATTCGGGGTTGATAATTGGGCGCTTAGGTCAATGAGAGGTAATTAGACATAAAATGTGAGGTGATAAATGTGGATGCAAAGAAACTCATGGAACAGTCCCGGAAGGTTTTCCAGAAGGCGGTGGAACCCCTGGGGCATAAAGACAGTAGCGATGAGCTTGAAAAGGCTGCTTCGAAGAAAGTTACAATATATGCACTTAGTACCTGCCCCTGGTGCAAGAAAGCCAGGAAGTTCTTCACGGAAAAAGGAGCCACCGTTGAGTATATAGAGTACGATAAGGCTGATGAGGAAACCCGCAAATATATACAGGAAGACTGCAAGTCCTATATGGATGACCTGGGATTTCCGGTTGTCAAGATCGATGGTGAGGCGGTAGTGGGCTATAATACAAAGAAATATGCCAGTCTGCTGTACAGGTAAGGTAATGTCTATGGATACGAAGAAACGCATGGAACAATTAAGGACAATGTTCCAGAAAGTCATAGATCCCCTTGGATATAAGTTCAGTCCCGACGAAGAAATTGTGGATTACCTGCTGGAACAGGAAGTCATGCTGGAAAAAGAAAAAGGCAGTCCCTTCTGCCCCTGTCAGGGATTGACCGGTGAGAGGGGACACGATATGAAACTGGTATGCCCGTGTATACCTTTCCACAGAGAACATTTTGATGCAATGAAACGTTGCTGGTGCGGACTTTTCGTCCACAAGGACGTGGATGATCCTGATGAACTGGTCCAGATATCTAAACAGGAATTAGAAGCATCAAGTAAAAGCGATTGAAAAGAATCATGGATTTCATCAGATTTAATGATTTTGTAAATATACTTACTTATTAAACGGTCCTTATCAGATAAATTTGTTTTTTAATGATTTTTAGACAATATGGGACTTGTTGATCGGTTTTTAAAATAATATTGAAAGTCATTTATTTTAATCAGTGAGAAAAAGTTGCCACTTGAAGATATCAGAACATGATTCAGTTATATGATAGGAAACGAACAAAGTAAAAACCAGATGTATCTATCAAAAATGTACTATCAGATTACACAGATATTACGTAATTAATAAAAAATCGCCGGCAACTTGCCGGCCTAATATTCTAAAAAATATCTAACCTTAAGCTTGCTTATTCTGGTGCACACAGTCCTGGACAGTTGAGATTACCTACTTCCATCCAGATCATTGCAACAGCCGTGTAGAGTGAAGCAAGACCAAGAAGAAGGGTTATCACACCTGCAATCATTCCTCCAACAAGAGCAAGACTAAAGAATGTCAGATCAAGCAAGATGAAAGTCACTACAATTGCTTTCAAGCCGATCTTAAATGTTACAATGGTCAACAGGGTTGCTATGATACCCCATATTATAAGATACCAGAAACCTGCGCTGGCACTCATAGGATCCATTATTCCACCAAACATTCCAATCGTAGTAATTATCTGGATAAATGCCCAGGAGAACCAGAACAATGCGAATGCTCCGAATGCGGATGCACCAAAGGTATCTCCTTTTTTCCATAGTTCAAAACTGGCAAACAACTGAGCAAATCCACCAAGGAATATTGCAGTTGAAATTACCATTACAGCATCACTGAACATTCCCATGACCATTAATCCGAGGAATGTGGCTGCAAATCCAAGACCAAAGAATCCCAGTGGTGCCGGACTTGCAGTTGTATCTTTAATTGTTACTTCGCCTTCCATAGTTTATCACTTCCCTAATAAAACAATTTAATAATTGTCAAACAATATTGATATTCCTTATAACTGTTTATCACTGACCTTAAAACTATATGTCAGAAATCAATTCCATTCTAGTAAATTTATGTAACTGCTTGTCTACCTCCTCCAAGTGTTACCTTTTCACCTCCAGATAAGGACTTTAGAATAGAAGTATATATCATTTTTGATTATTACTAAATAGAATAATAGATTACAGACCTTTATAAAAAAAAAGAGGGTTTTTTAAGCATTTATTAAAAATATAAAAATCAAAAAACCTTTTTTTTGACTTAAAACACTAAAAAAAACCTATAATATGTTAAGTTTTAATTTAATGAATAATATAAAATTTATTTATGCATTCATATTGGATATTTTGCACAATACACGCAAAACCATTCCGAAAACTATTTATGGAAAAATTGAATATATAGTAGGTTTTTTAGAACAAAAGTGACACAAAAGTTAAAGCATGTAAATGCTTTAAATCATATTTTAAAACGCAGCAATGCGGCAATACCTCCAAGTGCAAGCAATTTCTGACCCGGTTCGAATACCGTGCTGAAAACAACTATGTTACCCTGTGTATGTTCAACCGCCTGCAAAAAAGAATCTATACTACCCTTCTCACGTTCGATCCTTAACAGCTCATCAGCAACAAGAAGAGTTTCTATAGCACCATAATCCAGAGCCATCTTAACCTCTTCCATACCATAAGCTACTTTCCCGTCAGTAGCTATTTCCTTTAGCAGATCATCCATCAGACGCGATTCCCTGGCAATGCGTGATTCTTCCATGATCCTGTCCACAGCACCACGTCTGAGAACCTCCTGGAAACCGGACATACCTATGGATGAAGTGTCCTCACTGATCACCCTCTCACTAAGATCAGATTCTTTTGATCTCATATACTTTAAAAAGTCATCCTTGGTAAATCCCGGACCCGCCACTACAATTGATTCGGACTCTGAAGCCGCATAAACAAGTTGATCCATTATTTCCTGGAAAAAGACCTCTCTGAGTGTACCCTCACCTTTTCCCGAAGATTGACTAATATGAGAATATTCCTCTATACCGTAATGTTTCACAAGACCGATATCTGCATCTCCTTCTTCAATCGCAACAATAACAACTTTAGGCCGCTTTGAACTGGCCTCTGCCTCATTTATCCTTTCAAGCTGATCTTTTTTCCATGTTTTTATGATCGATATATCAAGGCCCTCTTCAACATTGAAAGTATGATAATGTCCTGCATCCATTCCATGCTCAATAAGACCATGGATCCTCAGGCGATTTGAGAACTTATGGAATTCCAGTTCTTCAACCCTGATGCCAAGTCTTACCGTCTTTTTGTCGACCTTCTCCGGTCGAAGCTTATCAGAAGAAGTATCACCTTTTCTTTTGGTCATGGCAAAGACAAGGTCTCCCTTTTCAATAATATACTTCAGGTGCCAGAGGTCATCAAGCGTTTCAGGAACCAGTTTTATCTCACCATCTCTTCCTTTCAAACTCCTTTTCAATATCCTCATCATAACACCTTGATATTAATCCACAAACAAATTCAATTACATTAACTAAGATACTATACTAATATTGATAGATTCCGACAAGTACGCAGTATTTACATATTACAGGGACTTGATTTCGGACTCACCCGGAGGAAGCATTTTTGCGATCCTGTCAGGAGATGCTATCTGCTTTACAAAATTAGGATCTTTCAGCCTGTCCACATATATTTTGTATATCTTTTTTGCCAGATCATTCTGATTGAATTTTCCGGGAATCACTTCAATAACATACTTCCCATGTTTGCTGACCGCAGATAGAGGGCCCCCTATTACACGGGTTTTTTCATCAAGTTCCAGAGCAATAGCTGCCCCTACCTGTACATCTCTGAAATAATTCCTTTCTCCTCTAATGACAAAAGAACCTTTCTTAAGGAATTCCCCGGATTCAGGGGTCTTTGATACCTGTTCAGGTTTAACCCAGTAACAATCACCACTGAACTGTCCTGATTTCCAGACACTTGAATAGGATACCACAAATTGAGCCGTTTCCTGCAATGTGGTTTCCGGAATATCCTTACCTTCAGTCCTTATTACCGTGATAGGAGCACCGGGGTTCTGCGTATGGAATACAATGTCCCTCTTCTCCATATATTTCTTTACTATTTCTTCATTGCTGTCAGCATCCCTTCCTGCAACAACCAGAAAACCATCCGAAGAGATGAACCATCTGAAACGTTCATACCAGTATCTCTTTCTATTGACCCGGCGCTTGTTGGATACTTTCTTCTCTTTTTTCTTCATTGCAATTCTGGTATCCTCGATGGCCTTCAAAGCCCCTTCCTTTTTCCTGGTTAACTTTTTAGCTTTTTCATAGTAAACCTTTGCATTCTGAGGTATCGTAAGTCTGACATCAATGCTTGCTTTTGTACCATCCAGATCAAGGACAACTTTTCCTGCTGACGGGTCAATATTTTCTATCCATTTTGCAGCAGGTACCTTGTCCTTTGCTTTTTTGATAATGGACCTTATCTCATCCCACGAGTAGCCATCAGCACGTGCCTGTTTAAGGACACCTATTATTTCCTCGATCTCAACATAATTAGCATATATCTTCTCTGCGATCCTTGTCTGTTTATCAGCATCCTTGCCGAATTTTTGGATTGCAGCTTTCTGTTTTTGAAGTCTGCGCTCAAAAACATCCACTTTTTCCTTCTTTACTGAAGTTACCTGTTGCTGAACCGATTCTGCAACAGCCTTACCAAAGAATTCATCAAGAGCTGCATTGAAACTAGAAAAGGAAGTTTTTTCATAATCTTTGTAGATGTAAAGCTCAAAAGGTAGGACATCAAAAGCCTGCATCTCACCTTTGACCTCTTTTTTTATCAGACATGGATCCAGATTACACTTCAGAAGTGGTGAGAATAATGCTTTTAGTGCTGCAATGATAGCATCAATGTCCTCAGATCCTGCATCTTTAGCAGCTTGTGTTTTATTGACACGGGACCTTGCACATACCTCTTCAGCCAGAACTCCGCCCAGATTGAATCTTGTCGCGATCGTCCTGACAACATCTGCATCAGATCCGGAGAATATTTTTTTAAGATCCTCTGCATTGGCTTCAACCGGACTTATCTGAGCATCGGGATACTGATATACCTCACCACTGCGTATCCTTCTGCCTTTGAATGTCACAGGCTTCATAGGGAGAATGATCCGTCTTTCACTATCAAGCAATACTATGTTCCCGGGAGAGAATAACTCGATAACAAGGAGTGTTTCCACACCTCCGCGTACAACACCGATCTCAAGTATCCTGTCAAAATCATACTGTTTGACAAATGTGATACGTCCTCCCATTATATGTTTTCTTAACATCATCGGGAATGATTGCGGGATCTTGGGACTGGGACGTAGATGCTGGCTCATATGAGCACGTTTTCCTGCCTCGATAACAAGATTATCCCTGCCTTTATTGAAAATGTACAGATTGATACGAATCTCATCATCCGTCGGCTGGTAGATTTTAGCTATTTTAGCATCTATAATAGACGTTTCACCTGAGCTGAGCTCAAGTGCAAGGGCAGCTACATCAGCACTCGTCATTTCCTTCTTCATGCGGGGACTATAATGCAGATGGTAACTATAAGGTTTATGACGCATTAAATAGTTCTAATATCCGTAAGTTTCCAGAAGAAATATAATACCCCGGCAAAGGAGATACAGGCTTCAGATGAATGAGAACACAAGACATTTTTTGGTATCTGAGTTCCAGAAATACTACTCGACAGCGGACCTGAGATTGCCGCCGGAGTTCACATCCAGGGAATGGGGGTTCATCGAGTTTAGCACAGGTCAGGATACTTTCATGAAAAGACACCGTGCTTTCGGATCGAAAGGTGAATTATATGATTACATGAAAGGTATAGCCCCGGCACATGCTTATTATTCAGTTGCCTATTATGAATACCCTGCTGCTCCTAAAATGAAAGAGAAGAACTGGCAAAAAGCCGATCTGATATTTGATATTGACTCTGACCATCTTCCCGGAGGCATCGATTCATATGCCGATATGCTGGAGAAGGGAAAAAAGGAAACATTAAAGCTCCTGGAATTCCTCATAGATGATTTCGGATTCAGCGAAAATGAGGTACACGCTGTTTTTTCCGGAGGCAGAGGCTATCATTTCCACATAAGCGAGAAGTCCGTTCTTTCACTTGGTAGTGCAGAAAGAAGGGAGATAGTAGATTATGTCAGTTCCAAGGGTCTTAATCTTGAAAAGATCTTCTCAAAGAAGAATATTTCAGGAGATGCAGGTGCTGAATCCGCAAAAATGGCAGTATTCCCTTCTGAAGATGACGGAGGATGGGGCGGAAGGATCAACCGATATTTAATATCATATCTTACATCCCTTGCAAATGATGAAGATGCTATTAAGATACTTACAGGTTTCAAGGGAATAGGCAAAACAACAGCTGGAAAAATAATAGACCTGTTTCAGGATAAAGATCGTGTTGAAGCTTTGAAAAAAGGAAGGATGGATGCACTTGGGAGCATAAAGAAAGAAATACTTGAAACAATTGTAAACCAAGGTGTGGAGAGAATGGCAGCCTGTGTTGATGAGCCGGTTACTGCTGATATAAAGCGTCTGATTCGTCTGCCGGGATCACTTCACGGAAAGTCTGGAATGAAAGTCACTGCCCTGCCCATAGATGAACTCGAAGGGTTCGAACCCCTGAAAGATGCGGTTGTTTTTGGTGACAGGTCGGTAAAAATAAAAGTAATAAAACCTTTTGCTGTGCAGATGAAAGGAAAGGACCTTGTGGTCGAAGAAGGAGTACAGGAAGTACCGGAGTATGCCGCAGTATATCTTATGTGCAGAGGTGTAGCTGAATATGGATCGCACTGAGCTCAAGAATGTTTTAAGGGAGGAAAGTAGTTCCACACTTAGATCATTACATCCCGGGTTTTTCCGGGATGTCGAGGAATATATCAAAGAGCTCGAAGAAGAGATAATGAGCATAAATAATCCACGTTCTGTAGAATCAAAGATGCTCGAGGATGAACTTCAGAGCGCCATCACAGATATTGAGGTCATATTCATTCGTCGTATCAGAAAAATCATAAGCTATGCCACCAGCAATGCTTTTTCCAGCATGCCACCATCTCAGGATATGAGTAAATTACTCCCGGAAGAAAAAGAAGTTTATGATGTAGTACTTTCAGCGATAAATAATGCACGCAGGGAACTTCTTGTACCCATACTCGATCCACAGGCAGTAAAAGAAAAAGTAAAATCTTCAAAGAGGAATGACAAAAAGGATCATTCAGAAAATATGCGAACCGAACCTCCAAACAACAGGCAGGAAGCTGAGATCAAACCTGAAGCTGACAGCGACAAAAAAGATGAAATAGGCAAAAGTAATATAAATAAAGAATTCGTTGTTGTGCGAATACTGGAGGACCTGCCTACTTTCAAGGCTATGGATAATCGCAATTACACATTACATGCCGAAGACGTTGTTATTTTACCTGCCCTGAATGCAAATGGGTTGATAAAACGAAACGTGGCACAAATGATTCTATAGATTTGAACTAATCAAACTGACTTATCAAGGTGAAGATAATGAAGATTCCGAAGAGATTCAGAACATATTGCCCATTCTGCAAAAAACATACAGAGCATGTCGCAGAAAGAGTGAAGAAAGGAAAGGCATCATCACTGACACGTATCGAGAGACAGAAGAAACGCCAGATGGGACTTGGGAACAGTGGTAAATTCTCAAAAGTACCTGGTGGAGACAAACCAACAAAGAGAATATGGCTCAGATACAGGTGTTCAGAATGCAATAAGGCACATCAGAGACCATGCTTCAGAGCAAAGAAGTTCGACTTCTCGGAGTGATGTCAAATGAATAAACCAAAGAGCAGATTTTTACGTGTGAAATGCAACGATTGTGAGAACGAGCAGGTGATTTTCGGCAGTTCAAGCAGTAAGGTGACCTGCCTTGTCTGCGGAAGGACACTGGCTGAGCCCACCGGCGGGAAATCAACGATCACAACACACATACTCGAAGTACTCGAGTGAATGAAAGTGATTTATAATGGATGAGAACATTTGGCCAGAAAGCGGAGACTTCGTTGTCTGTACTGTAAAGAACGTTACAGACTTCGGAGCTTATGTGACACTTGAAGAATTCGGTGGAAAAGAAGGTTTTATCCACATATCGGAGATCAAAGCCGGATGGGTCAAGTACGTAAGAGACCATATACGTGAAGGCCAGAAAGTAGTTTGTAAAGTATTGAATGTGGACTCTTCACGCCGACATATAGACCTGTCCCTTAAAGATGTCAATGAACACCAGAGGCGTGAAAAGATACAGGACTGGAAGAACGAACAAAAGGCTGTTAAATGGCTCCAGTTCGTTGCAGAAGAAACAAATACCAGCAATAAGGAAATGGATAAGATAAAAGTAAAATTGCTGGAGAATTTTGGCAGCCTGTATTCGGCATTTGAAGAAGCAGCTATGAACTCAGAGGATGCTTTCAATGAGATAAAGATGAAAAAGAAGATCATCAGCAGTATTGTCAGCATTGCTCAGAACAATATTAAACTGCCATTTGTGGACATTGCAGGATTTGTAGATCTCAATTGTTATCTTCCTGACGGAATAGAAATCATCAAGCAGGCTCTTCAGGCTGGAACTGACGTAGAGGAAGATGGAGTTAAAGTGGATATAAGCTACACAGGTGCTCCCAGATACCGCATAAAAGTAATAGCTCCTGATTACAAGATAGCCGAATCAGTATTAAAGAAATCTGCAAATGCAGCCATCGCTACAATTGAAAAGCTTGGTGGAGAGGGAGAGTTCCACAGGCACAACGATACAGTTAAGGCGTGAAGACCCTTTGGGAAAGAAGATATTAAAATGCAGGAAATGTGGCAGATATACACTGGAAACATTCTGCCGGCATTGTGGTTTGAATACGGTCAGGCCTCAGCCTGCAAAATTCAGCCCTGAGGACCCTTATGGAAAATATCGCAGGTTAGCAAGAAAAGAGGGATATCTATGCAGGAAATAGAAGTAATTCGTATCAAAGAAGACGTGCAGCTTAATGATCCGGTATTAATAGTCGGACTTCCGGGGGTCGGACACGTTGGAAAACTTGTTGCTGAGCACCTGGTAGAAGAACTTGATGCCGAAAAGCTGCTTGAGATATATTCACAGTATTTTCCACCACAGGTCCTTGTGGATGAGAATAGTGAAACAGAACTTGTAAACAATGAAATATTTGTTTGCAGGACAGAGAAGCATGACATTCTGGCACTAGTAGGAGACCATCAAAGTTCATCCACTGAAGGTCATTATAAACTGTGCACCCTTTACCTGGAACTTGCCATGGAATTCGGAGTCCGGAGGATCTATACCCTTGGAGGATTTCCCACCGGCCAATTAACTTTTTCAGATGAAGTACTTGGAGCTGTCAACAATGCAGAACTGGTTGAAGAGCTAAAAGAATACGGCGTCAATTTCAAAGAGAACGAGCCCGGTGGAGGCATTGTTGGTGCTTCCGGACTACTTCTTGGACTTAGCAAATTCAAAAATATAGATGCAGCATGCCTTATGGGGCTTACTTCAGGATATCTTGTTGATCCAAAAAGCGCACAATCTCTGCTCAAAGTGATCTGTAAAATCTTTGATATAGATATTGATGTAGGACCTCTTGAAGAGCGTGCAAAGGACATGGAAAAGATAGTTGCCAGACTTAAGGAAGTCGAGCAACAGCAGAAAGGTATTTCTGATCTGAGCAGTGCCAAAGATGATGACCTTAGATATATTGGCTGAAGAAAATGTTAATTAATGCCGACCTTCATCTGCATTCCAGATATTCGATGGCCTGTTCGAACAAAATGGAACTGGCGGTAATGGCACAGGAAGCGGCAAAAAAAGGTGTGGATCTGCTTGCAACAGGCGACTGTACTCATCCAAAATGGCTGAATGAAATTAAAAACGCGGCTGTTGATGATGAAAATGTCTGCATAGGAAAAACAAATTTTATAATAACTACTGAGATCGAGGATAAGAACCGGGTACATCATCTACTTATTCTGCCATCCGTATCAAAAGCTGAAGAACTTGCAGAAAGGCTTGAACACTATACGGACCTCATGGCTGACGGTCGACCTACAGTGAAACTCACGGGATGCGAGATCGCTGAGATTGCAAAGGAATTAGATGCAATGATAGGTCCCTGTCATGCATTTACACCCTGGACTGCACTTTATGCATATCATGATTCTCTCAAAAGCTGTTATGAAGATATGACAGACTACATTTCATTTCTGGAACTTGGTCTTAGTGCCGATAGTGACTATGCGGACAGGATAGAAGAACTTCACAGGCTCACATTCCTATCAAATTCCGATGCACACTCACCCTGGGCCAACAAACTGGCAAGGGAATTCAACCAGATAAATGTTCCTGAAATATCATTCAATGGTCTCAAAAAAGCTATTCTGCGTGAAAATGAGTATAGAGTCACCTGTAATGCCGGTTTCTATCCACAGGAAGGTAAATACAATGAATCTGCATGCATCAAATGTTATACACATTATACATTTGAAGAGTGCAAAGCCAATAACTGGAAATGTACCAATTGCGGAGGACTCATCAAAAAAGGAGTAAAGGACAGGGTGAATGAGCTTGCAGATTTCAAAGAACCAAAACATCCGCCACACAGACCACCATACATACATATGCTTCCCCTGTCAGAGATAATCATGACTGCCCTGGGCCATGCAAGTATTAATACCAAGGGTGTACAGACAGCCTGGAACTATTTGATGGAAAGATACGATAATGAATTGAATGTTCTCTTAAATGTTGAGATAGATGATCTTGGTTTTCTGGATGAAAGAATCACCAATGCAATAATTGCATTCAGAGAGGAGAAATTAATAATCCGACCAGGTGGAGGAGGACAGTATGGTCAAATTGAGATCCCGGATGATATAAATAACGTAAATCAAGTCCGGAATAGCAAGGGTCAGAGTTCTCTTTTTGACTTTTAGACATCCCCTCGATACCTTTTTAAAAGATTAAGACTTTCAAAGCCTTTGTGCCGAGGTGGCAGAGCGGACTAATCCGTCGGCTTACAGGCCCCGGAGTCCAAACGCGACCGGCTCGAGACCGGTTTCTCCGGGAGGAGTGCTTGGGTTCGAATCCCAACCTCGGCGCTGTTATTCTATATATTAATGAATCAAACACTATTGTTAGATAGATATCTGTGTTCTATAGATAAACTTGGTGAAGTTAAAAGATTTTCATTCATTTAAAATATAAATTATATCAAGCACAATATATTTATCTTTTTTGTCTATAAAATATAGATTTATAGCAAAACTGATCAATAACATCTGCAGATAACAAGAAAAAAAGGACGTAAAACATGTAAACTCAAATTGATGCTGATAGTTAAAAATTCATATATTTCAGTGAACTGCATACAAGGGGTTGAAATTAACAGAAAGATAATTTATTGATAAGTTTAAATCAAAGATATGAGTTTGCAATCTAGAATCTATTAAAACAGACCTTTTTAACAAAATAAAATACTGACCAAATGGCGGCTCCCATTAAATGGAAACAAAGGCTCACAATACCGAATATGGATCATGTGATCCTGATCATCCGGATACAATAGAAAAATTAGAAAAAGAAATAGAAGACCTGAATATAAAGTTAGAGAAATCAGAGTCCAGATTAAAAGATGTAGAGGAATTTTATTCCGACCGGTTGAATAACCTCAATGATGTTCTTTTTTCAGTTGACGCCGAAGGTTATTTTACATATCTTAATCCTGCTGTCAAAAATATAACAGGCTATGAGGTAGAAGAAGTCCTTGGAACACATTTTACAAAACATATCCATCCTGATGATGTTCAGGGACTTCAGGATGATATTGAAAGAACAATAGCCGGCGAGCATAAACCCTATATGTTCCGAATAATTAAGAAAGACGGTAGCATCAGCTACGTGCACACTACCTCAAGGCCTATGATCAAAAACGGCGAGTTCAAAGGCATCAACGGACTTATGGTCGATATTGCCAGACTGAAACAGATAGAGTTCAAACTCAAAGAAGAAAGAGACAAAGCTCAGAAATATCTCGATGTTGTCGGGGTTATCATACTGGCTCTTGACAGAGATGGAAATATCAAATCGATCAATAAAAAAGGATGCGAGATCTTTGGAACAGAAGAATGCAACCTGTTATCAAGGAACTGGTTTGAATTGTCAGTGCCTGAAAAATATATTGAAAAATCGAAAAAAGACTATGCAAAACTTATGGCAGGAGAGACCAGTGTTCGACCTTATTTTGAAGTTCCTATCATGACCAACGAAGGGGAAAGGATCTTTGCATGGCATAACATCGTTCTCAGAGACAATGAAGGAAATATAACAGGAACCTTGTCTTCAGGAAACGATATAACAGAGCGCATTAAAGCTGAAGAAGCACTTGTTTTTGCAAAGCTCATATCAGATAACGCGAACCGTACTAAAAAGCAATTTCTTTCAAACATCAGTCACGAACTCAGGACACCCTTAAATCTAATAATCGGCTATTCCGAACTCCTCTACGAAGATTACATCGGTACAACAAGCAAAGAGCAAAAACAGTATCTTGACGTTATTAAACGAAGCAGTAACCGCTTACTCCTTTTGATCAACTCAATGATCGAGTTGTCAGCAGTGGAAGAAGGAAAAATCGAGCTTAAAATGAAAAACTTTTCTTTACCTTCATTAATAGGAGAAATTAAAAATTCAACTTATCCAATGGCAAAAAAGAAGCAAATAAATCTTGGATTTGAAATAGATACAAATATAAAATCAATATATGCTGACAAGAATAAAATTAAAACAGTACTCTACAACCTTATTAATAACGCAATTAAATTCACACCAGAATGCGGTGACATAAAAGTCAGCATTCGGCGGGAAAAAGAAATGTTAAAGGTATCTGTCCAGGATAACGGTATTGGAATTCTGAAAGAGGATAGGAATAAGTTGTTTCAGCCTTTTTCACAGATCGATTCATCTCTGACCAGGAAATTTGAAGGCGTTGGACTCGGACTTATAATTGTGAAAGAGTTTGTAGAGATGCACGGCGGAAACATAGAGGTTGAAAGTGAAATAAACAAAGGAAGCAATTTTACTTTCAGAATACCCGTATTTTCCGGTTAGAACAAATAAATCAAGATTATGCATCCCTTACCTTAACTGCAGTCCCGTAGGCAAGTAGTTCTGCTGCACCTGCCATTGTCTGGGAAGTGGTGAACCTCACATTTACAACTGCGTCAGCATCCATTTTTTCCGCATTTTCCACCATACGATCACATGCCTCACCCCTTGCCTGCATAAGCATATCGGAATATCCCCTCAATTCTCCACCTACGATGTTCTTCAAACCTGCCGCAATATCACTACCTATATGTTTTGCACGAACTGTATTCCCGAATACTACACCAAGTATCTCAAGTTCTTTTCCATATATATTGTCTGTTGTTGTTACTATCATTGATTATACCTCAATATTATTTCATTAATGTAAAAACAAAAGTGCTGCCTTTGCCTGGTTCACTCAGGACAGTAATAGTACCTCCCTGGCCTTCGATAATACCCTTGACAATTGAAAGCCCAAGACCGCTTCCGCCAACCCTTCGGGTGGAAGTACTGTCGATCTGATAGAATTTATCAAATATTTTTTCAACTTCCTCAGGTCCCATTCCAATACCATTGTCACTGACACTTATCCTTAAACTGTCAGTTTCATCTTCAACATTTATTTTTATTGTACCACCTTTATTGCTGAATTTTACAGCATTGTTCAGAAGGTTCACAAATACCTGTACCAGCTTATCTTTATCAGTAGTGATAATTTCCAGATCATCAGGAACCGAAACAGCCACTTTCATGTCTTTGTTCCTGATGATAGTATCAACAACCTCAAGAGAAACTTTTATTGTTTCCTCGATATCCACAGGCTCTTTGTTAAATTTCATGCGATCGGATTCTATCCGTGAAATGTCGAGAAGGTCATCAACCATCCTGGACTGTCGATCAATATTCCTGATAATAATGTCAAGCATTTTCTTCCTCAGAGATCTGTCGCACTCTTCAGTCTCCAATAGAAATTCGCCTGAGGTCTTCATAGCAGTCAAAGGCGTCTTTAGTTCATGAGAAACTATGGAAAGGAACTCGGTCTTCAATCTATCCAGTTCTTTGAGCTTTTTATTCGCTGCCCTGAGAGATTCGTTCGAATCTTTCAGTTCCTGGGTCTTTTCATCCACTTCCTGTTCCAGACTCTTACTCCAGTTGAACAGGATTATAACAATGAAAGAACTCACAAAAACTATGAAAAGAACCGAAACCGCAACTACAATGAACAATTTCAGATAAACAGAGACAATCAATCTGTCCACTTCGGAAGAAGGACTTGTCAATGCCAGTGACCACTTCTGATTATACCAGTTAATAGGAGAATATGAAACAAGTCGTTCCTCAACTACTGTCCCGTTATTAAGAACCAGATACTTGCCGTTTCCTTCAGTTCCATTTACCTGTTTTGAGATAATATCAAGCAATCCCGAAGAATCAGAGCCCAGTATCTCAGCATAACTTGTACCTCTTTCATAGTTCTCCGATTCGTCATAGAGCACTCTGCCCCTGTCATCCAGAAGATATGCATAATTAGATGAATTCGATGCAACTACATATCTGCTTTTGAGGTCTTCTTCTCTGATTATAGCAATAAAGGCCCCTCTGAATTCATCGTCTTCATGCACCGGCACCCATATGAAAGAACCATAGTTGCCTTCCATCAGTCTCAGAGGATCAGTAATATAAACCTGTCCTGTGTTCTTCACCCGTTCAAAAGCACGTGATTGTTTGTTCTCATACAGATTGAAACCCAAAGGAACATTATCTTCAGGATAACCGGAAACTATTGTACCATCTTCATTGACATATTCTACAACATAGAACATGCCTGCAACATCATAGACACTTTTGAGATCTGATCTGAAATTATCAGGTGGAACGCCGGTGTCTTTGTTTGCTATTACCTCCAGCAGCAAGACCCTTTCATTCAATGTTCTTTCTATACTGCTTGAAACCTGTCTTGTAAGCAGTAATTGCTGATTTTGATATTGTTCCTCTACTACAGATCTCACTTCTGTATTTGTTTTCATCCACAGGAAAACTATGGAACTTATCAAAAGCAGGACTACAGCGGCAAAGAGAACCAGATTCCATTTGCTTTTACGATCCCACATAGATCCCTTTAAAATAGATCATGCATCCTGATTTCTTCTCAGGATCATTTTTATACGTGCTTTCAGTTCCTTCAGATTGAATGGTTTGGTGACATAATCATCCGCACCAAGCTCGATCCCTTCTACTTTATCGTCAATCTCACCACGTGCAGTCAGCATGATCACAGGAATATGACTGTACACGGGATCGGATTTAAGTTGCCTGCAAACTTCAAATCCATCTATTCCGGGAATCATAAGATCAAGCAGTATTACATCAGGATTTTCAGAATGTGCCGTATCTATGGCTTCGTAGCCATCTTTTGCTTCGACTATATTATATCCTTCGGCTTCAAGAGCTACTTTCAGAGCTAACAGGGCATCCATCTCATCATCTACTATCAGAATCTTCTGGCGCGCATCAGACATTTTTCTCAAGGTTTCCTCAATCAGATCCTCGGAAACTGACAATGACTCTGAGATCTCTTTTATTGTAATATCCGGATTCTCTTCCATGAGTGAAAGAATTTTTCCGCTAATGTTTTCTGCCTGCATGATAATTCTACCTGAAATGAGTTCATAAAATATAGCAGAATGATATTATTAAAACCTTTCTAAATATGAAAGAGTTCAGGTTTTATTAAACAGATTATCCGATAAAAGAAAATCTTATAACCCATAACAGAATATTTAGTTAGGATAAGATGGATGCGTTGGAAAAGATTTTTGGAAAGACAGCTCAGATGACAGTTCTGAAAAACCTTATTGTCCACAAAGATGAATCGACTTATCTTTCCGGAATTGCAGATGAGACCGGACTTTCACATTCCAGCGTTGCAAGAGTGATAACGCCTCTTATAAAAAGTGACATTGTCATAGAAAAACCTCTCGGCAAACAGATCAGGACATTCAGATTGAATCTGGATAATGAGAAAACAAAGCTCATCCTGGATTTCTATGAAAGGATAAACAATATAGAAGATTAGGTCTCATGACCTCCAAGCATTCTTTTTGCAAAATTTCCTGTGATATGCGCCAGGAGATTCAACACATGCATGGACGCCAGTCCCACAAAAATACCTGCAATTGCTATGAGTATTGCTTCCTGCAAGGTAGCTGCATGACTGTTACCTGTCAAATAGATCAACGGATTAAAGATCATTCCCATTGTCATTGCCAGAAGGACTACCATTGCCACAAGTGAAAAGATGCCTAACGGGAATTTAACAATAAGGAATAAAAGGGCTTTCCATGTAACCGGGCTCTTAAGCCTGTAAATAAACCTACCCAGGATACTTTTTTCATTTAAGGGTGTCAGGGACATAGAAGGAATATCAATCCCCAAAAACCATATGGCCATCTGGCGCTCAAATGCCGCTATTTCCCACCAGGCAAGGAAAACAATCAACAGAACAGGTATACCTATCCAGATGAGAAGAAGTCCAAAACCTAAAGAGAGGCCTGTAACCAAAAATATAAAATAAGCTGTTCCAAGGGGGAATGAGAATAACAGATACAATATATTCATGTAGGTCTGTTTTTCAAAAGCAACTTTTACGAATTCCCGAAGTGCAGCTTCTACATCAAGTATTTTTGTGTCCATAGTTGTCGTTTTTTAATAATAAACATTTAATTTAGACCATTCACTAAATTATCGATACTATCTAAGGATTCCTGAATACTGTCACATAATGCACACACTATTAGCCAGATTTATCTTCCGAACTCCTCAATACGCTTTGGTCTTCTTATGAAGAAGTAGATAAGTGCACCAAGAAGATGTGTGAAAATAATCACAATGACCCATATAAGCTTATCATTTCCTTCGGAAGGTTCTTTTGTTGCACAATCAATAAGCATCCACAACCAGAACAAAGTCCCGAGTACACCTATTCCAAAGAAGATCAAGAGCATTAGAAACGAAAATCCAAAGAATATATCGAACATATTAGAATCACCTGATTAATACCTGATGTAATTATTCCATATCTATTATTTTTTTAGTATCATTAAGGATTATGTCGATCATTCGTGTCGAAGAGCATCCACAGGATTCATCCTTGCTGCTTTATTAGCAGGATATATACCTGCAAGCAATCCTACTATCACAGACACCAGCATCCCTGTCAGTATCATATCAACAGGGAACACATATGGCAAACCCATTGCACTGTCCGCAACATATGCACCGACCACACCGAGTATGATACCCAGTACTCCACCGAAAAGACCCACTACTATGGATTCCACCATGAACAGGGACAGAACCTCATAGTTCTTATATCCCAGGGATTTCATAATCCCTATTTCTCCGGTCCTCTCGGTCACTGTGACCAGCATGATATTCATAATTCCGATGGAACCCACAATAAGCGATATCAGGGCAACAGAAGTCAGCAATGAGCCTAAAGCACCTGAAAGCTGGTCAACTTCTTCAAGTATCTCACCCTGATTCATAAGTGAATACGGTTTTGCATCTTCATTGTCCAGATCCCTGAAAGGAACTCCAAGATCCCTTGCAAGTCTCTTATCCAGCTCTTCAGTTACACTATCTATGGATTCAAGGCTGGTTGCTGCTGCAAAGAACCCCCAGTAGTAATCTTCACCCATTATCTCATTCATTGTAGATATAGGTATGAAGACCCTTTCATCAGGTTCTATACCACTCTGAACAAACGTTGTCTCCGGACTGTCAACAATTCCCTTTACCTTAAATTGTCTGGTTACTGTCTCACCACTGGGTCTTGTAAATGTGAGTTCTATGGTATTTTTATCGGAGATCTTACGGTCGAACTTCTCATAGGCGACATCATGTCCTATTACCGCCATATACTTGTCTTTGTCATCTATGAACGTCCCGCTCTCCATCTGAATGTTAGCTACTTCCTCATAGTCTTCAGAAACTCCCTGAACAGCTATCTGTCGTTTGGTGGAAATATATTTCACTTCGGCGACTTCCTGACTCAGCGGAGACACACCCACAATACCAGGGGTGTTTTTTACGACTTCCATTTCATTATCATGGAACAAATTAGAGGTCTTACCTTCAATAATAATGAAATTGTTTCCTACAGAACCTATTTCCTGAGAGAAGTACTGATTGAAACTGGCTCCCAGGGATACATTGGCAATTACGGCGGCCACACCTATGACAATACCAAGTGTTGTCAGGGCAGATCTTAATTTAGAACTGCTAATGCTTCCCACAGCCATTCTGAAGGAATGTTTCAGACTCAGCATGGTTTCACCCTGGAATTTAGTCGTTCTGTTTCCTGCGTTTCATGAATACAACTGCAGGAATACCCAGCAACAAAATGGCTCCGGCACCTATTACCGCAAGATTTTCGTTGCCACCTTCGTCCTCACTCACAAGTTCAATCTCACGAACCGCAACCTCGGTGCTGTGTTCATTTATGCCATTCCTGTAATCAACTGTGATGGTGACAGGTATTGCTACTTCTTCAATCGCGGTTTTACCCTTTATTTCTATGGTAAAGAGCTCATCGGAATCCATGGAGCCTACAAAGTATTCTTCCGGAGAGAAATCAACTCCTTCCGCTTCCAGTTTTACACTTACAGAGCTTATCGAGTTCGGATGCATATTAGCAACATCGAATTCAAGTGTTCCTTCACCATTAGTAAATTCCATTGGTTTTGAAGGTATGACCCTTACAGCAGCAGAATCTACCTTTACCGGAATTCTCCAGTTACTGTTATAGGTATAGGAATTACCGACCATTGAGAGATCCAGATAGTAAGTTCCGTCTCTTACATCGTCCTGCAGTTCTACATTGTAACTCAATGTTATAGAATCACCAGGACCTATCACACCGGAACCTATATAGCTGTCACTTGTAACATCAATTCCGTCGGTACCTTTAAGAACTGCAGACTGTACACGCGCATTTGTATCGTAGTCTTCACCGTCTATTGATATCGAGTTCTCAGTTGCTGTGTTTGTAAGGGTAAAACTTACAGTCCCCCTGTCCCCTGGCATGAAAACCACAGGATCACAGGTAATTTCTGTCAGTTCTATAGTTCCCTTGCTGTCAAATGTACTGGAACCGACCTTAAGATCAAAGGCGGACTTATACCATGATCCTCCCTCATGGACCTGATAGTAAACATCTACTGTGCCTGTACCCACCTTTGCGTTCTCGTCCACATATAAACGATATTCATGTATCGCTGCATCATCAGGGGATAGAATTCCTATAAATTCCACTGCATTGCCGGCAGAATCCAGAGAGAACGGATATTCAGGCTCCATCTTTAAGGAAACTGCATCAGCACGTCCATAGCCCACGTTCTCGATCTTGACATGGACATCTACATATTCGCCTATCTGAGCGGGGAAAGGTTCGTAATCTATAATATCAACCTTCATTGTAGCGCCCGAATCTGCTAATGCAGGTAACATGGAAGAAGTACTTAACAAAGCGATACTGAGTAAGATATAAAACGATCTTTTAACAACACCAATTAAATTCATTCTTAACCACCCTTAATTATTTTCAATATATCCGTCTTTGATGCGAACTACTCTGTCCACATATGGTTCCATTTCCGGATCATGTGTGATCATTACAATAGTACGACCTTTTTTGTGAAGGTCTGAGAATAGCCCCATTATTTCTTCACTGGTCTTTGAGTCAAGATTACCGGTAGGCTCATCTGCCAATATCAGAGAGGGATCATTGATCAGAGACCTTGCTATTGCAACCCTTTGTCTCTGTCCTCCCGATAATTCCGATGGCCTGTGACCCATACGGTCATCCAGACCCACGAGTTTCAACAGCTCCCGTGCTCTTCCGGAGGTGTCCATTCCCTGCTTTGTATTGGAATATGTAGGGAGCATTATATTTTCATAGGCACTGAGCCTGGGGATGAGATTGAAATTCTGGAAAACAAAGCCGATCTCAAACCCACGTAGTTCAGCAAGCTCGTTATCAGTGATAGAACCTGTGTCTTTACCCATTAGAAGAACCTTTCCTCCTGTGGGCCTATCCAGACATCCTATCATATTCATCAGAGTACTTTTTCCTGATCCGGAAGGACCCATTATCGCAACGAACTCTCCCCGTTTGATACTCAGATCGATTCCGTGCAGGATCGGTACTTCCATATCACCAAGGAAATAGCTTTTCTTAAGACCGGAGATGGCAATGACATTCCTGCCATCCGGAACATTCAAATTGTTACCAGCCATTTACATTTACCTCACATATACCAACTTGACTATATATCGTCAAGTCCGATGATGTAGTATAAATACTTAAACCTTTCTATGAATAGACAGGTTCGAGTATAAAATTGGAATCAAAGATAAAGACACAATAAATCAGCTGATCAGAAACAGGTAGATTTGACTTTATTCATGCCTTAGAGCTTCTACAGGATCAAGATTAGCTGCCTTGTTGGCAGGATATACCCCGGCGATCAGACCCACCAGCACCGATATGAAAAAACCCAGGAATATCAGATAGAACGGGAACACCGGAGGTATGTTCAGGTAAACCTCAACAATATAGGAACCAACCAGACCCATAAGTGTGCCGAGTATTCCACCAATCACACCTACTATTATTGATTCCGTTATGAAAAGAAAAATAATACTTGGTTTTGTGTAACCCAGCGATTTCAACAGACCGATCTCACGGGTTCTTTCGGTAACTGTCACAAGCATAATGTTCATTATACCTATAGATCCCACTAGAAGGGCCACAAGAGCTATTAGAGTGATAAGTATTGTCAATGAGTTAGAGAGCGTATTCAGTTGTTCTATTATCTCGGCCTGGTTAAATATCCTGTAAGGTTTAGCATCATCATTATCCAGATCCCTTGTGGGAACTCCAAGCGATCTTGCAAGACGCTTGTCCACCTCATCGGATACTTCCCTGACAGATTCGGCACTCCCCGTATTTGCGGAAAAACCACCATAATCAGTAACGTTCAACATCTCATTCAGCGTAGAGATAGGGACGTATATGGTGACATCACGGTCCGGGCCACCCTGTACAAAAGTATTGTCTTCACTCTGGAGTATTCCTTTTACCCTGAACTTGCGGGTAACACTTGTACCATCCTGACGTTTTATGGTAATGTCAACATAGTTCTTAATGGAAATATCCTTATCGAACTTCTCCTCTGCAATCTCTTTACCCAGAACAGCCACATACTTATCCTTATCAGTAAGGAAATTACCCTCTTCTACCAGCAGGTTAGAGATGTACTGGGCATCTTCCGATACCCCCTGAACATCTATCTGCCTTGTAGAAGACAGATACGTAACCGCCGCTGTTTGCTGGTTAAATGGAGAAACTCCTTCTATACCGGGAGTGTTCTTTATCAGTTCCAGCTCATTGTCATAGAAAATATTGACATCCTGACTGTATATGATTATGAAATTCGAACCAAGGGAACCAAGTTCATCTGTGAAATACTGGTTGAAACTGGCGCCAAGTGATACGTTGGCCACCACTGCTGCAACACCAATTATGATGCCTAAAGCCGTGAGGGTTGAACGGAGCTTTGCACTGCTGATACTTCCGAGTGCAATGACAAATGCATGTTTAAGGTCTATCATGTTCACTCCTTCCTCAAAGCCTCAACAGGATTCATACGGGCAGCCTTCCTTGCAGGATATACCCCTGCCACCAATCCCACAAGTATGGATACAAGGAATCCGAGAACTATGAGACTTGTAGGAAATACATCCGGAACATCCAGAATGCCATTTGCAATGTGAGCAGCACCTATTCCAAGAGCAGTACCGAATATACCACCAATAAGCCCAACTATCATGGATTCTATAATAAAAAGTGCCAGAACATCCTTTTCACTGAATCCCAGTGATTTCAAAAGGCCTATCTCTCTGGTTCTTTCTGCAACTGTCACAAGCATGATGTTCATTATTCCGATGGAGCCAACAACCAGTGAAATAAGAGCTACTGATGTTAAAAGTGACGTAAGGGCAGAGGATAGTTGATCTGTCTGCTCAAGAATTTCGAGCTGATCGAACAGGACATAAGGTTTTGTATCATCATTCTCAAGTTCCCTGCTTGGAACACCAAGACTGCGTGCCAGGCGTTTGTCTATCTCATCTCCTGTCTCCCTGACAATTTCAAGACTCTGAGCCTTTACAAAAAAGCCTCCATAATCATCTTTTCCCAGTATGTCGTTCATGATCTCAATAGGGATGAACACACGTATCTCAGGTTCAACTCCAGTCTGTGCAAAGGTCGTGTTTGGATCCTGAATAACACCTTTTACGATAAAAGTACGGGTAACAACCCCGCCGTCCTCTCTCCTGAAAGTTATATCTATGGGATTCTTTATAGATATCTTCTTATCGAACTTTTCATAAGCAACTTCAGCACCTATAACAGCAACATATTGATCCTTATCAGTAAGGAACGTTCCAGAATCCATTTCGAAATTAGCAACGTCATCATAATCCGCTGTAACCCCCTGAATATCTATCTGCCGCGACGTAGACATGTAAGTTACCTGCGCCATCTGCTGATTTATTGGTGAAACTCCCTCAACACCCGGCGTATTCCTTATGATCTCCAGTTCCCGATCAAAGAACACATCAATGTTCTGGCTGTAGATTACTATGAAATTCGAACCCACAGCTCCGATCTCATCATCGAAATACTGATTGAAACTGGCGCCAAGTGAAACATTGGCTATAACTGCCGCTACTCCAATGATGATTCCAAGAGTCGTTAGAGCGGACCTTAACTTGGAGCTTCCAATACTTCCCACTGAGATCCTTATAGCCTGAGCCGGACTTAACATAAAGGCTTATCCTGACATATATCCTTGAAATTTAGTCTTCACTCATTTTCTTTTCTGCGCCTGTAAAAAACATAGGCCCCTGCCGCCACAACGATCAGAAGAGCAGCTGCTATGTAGATGCCATAATCGTTCTCGTTTTCAACTACATGATGTTGCAACTGGCGGACATCCACCTGTTCTGTATGCTCATTCAGACCGTTCCTGTAATCCGCATAGATCAAAAGATCGAGGGGAAATGAGATATCCTCTGACTCGGCTTTAGCATCCACTTCGATGGTAAAAAGTTCATCTGAATCCATAGAACCGATGAAATACTCCGAAGGAGAGAACTCAACTCCCTCGGCTTCCAGTTTTACACTTACAGAAGAAAGTGCGTTGGGATGAATATTGGCAACATCGAATTCTAGTGTCCCTTCTCCATTCTCAAGTGCAAGTGGTTTTGAAGGAATGACCCTTACGGATGAAGAATCAACCTTTAGTGGTATTCTCCAGTTACTGTTGTATGAATGAGAACTACCAACAGTTGAAAATGTGAGATAATACGTTCCGTCAGGTATCGATTCATCGACCTCAAGATTATAAGTCAGGTCTATGGACTCACCGGGTCCGATTACACCATTTCCATAATATGTTTCCGTTGTTACTTTTATTCCTTCCACACCCTGAAGTGAAGCTGACTGGACCCTGGCATTGGTATCGTACTGTTCACCGTCAATAGTTACTGTATAAGCCGAAGCACTGTTCTGGAGTGTAAAAGAAATGGTGCCGGTATCCCCGGGCATAAAGACCTCGGGTTCTTTGACAGGATCCTCTGCAAGTTCCATGGTACCTTTACTGTCAAAAGAATCAGAACCAACCCTGAGATCGAATTCTTTCTTGAACCATGTACCACCGGAATCTTCCTGATACCACACTTCAATGGTCCCTGTACCCTGCTTTGCACCGGGATCAGTATAAAGTCTGAATTCGTGAACCGCAGCATTATCAGGTGTCAATATACCGACATTCACCTCCGCATTTTCTGCACTGTCAATGCTAAAAGGATATTCAGGAACCATCCTTATGGAAAGGTCATCAGCCTTTGCATAACCCAGATTTTCCACTTTGACCCAGACACTGACATACTCACCTATCTCTGCAGGGACAGGGTCATATTTAAGAATGCTGACCCTCAGATCCGCGCCATCAGCAGCGGATGCGTTCAACGGCAAAAGAAATAAAAACAATAACACAACGGCGATATATAGAACCGTTTTATATTTCCCCAACATAATATTTCCTCTTTTTTTCCTTTAGTTGCTACCTATAATTCCGTCCTTAAGATATACTATCCTGTCAGCATACTCTGCAAGATCAGGATCATGTGTGATCATAACTATTGTCCTTCCTTTTTTATTCAGATCGGAAAATATACCCATGATCTCCTCACCAGTCACAGAATCAAGATTACCTGTGGGCTCATCGGCAAGAATAAGGGAAGGATCATTAATCAACGCCCTTGCAATTGCAACCCTCTGTTGCTGTCCTCCTGACATTTCCGAGGGTTTGTAGTTCATACGCTCTTTAAGCCCCACCATTTCCACAAGCTCCTGAGCTTTGTTTCTGGCATCTACTCCGGCTTTTTTATTTGCATAAGTAGGAAGTTCGATGTTCTGGAGTGTTGTGAGTCGTGGAACCAGGTTAAAGTTCTGGAAAACAAAACCTATTTCAAGACCTCGCAGTTTTGCAAGTTCCGGGTCGGTAAGAGTATTCACATCCTTACCCATAAGGATTACCTTTCCGCAGTTGGGTCTGTCAAGGCAACCTATCATATTCATTAAAGTGCTTTTCCCTGAGCCAGAAGGACCCATTATAGCAACAAATTCACCACTCATGATCCTGAGATCTATACTTTTGAGTATGGGAACATCCATATCCCCTACATGATAGCTCTTACAAAGCTTTATAAGCTCAATAACAGGAACATCATTGCCATTATTGCCCGAATTGACAAACCCCACATTGGGTATGTCTTTTGAAAGCGTTTTCACGTTGAACCCCACTTACAATCTAAAGACATCTTTTTTTTATGTTTTGGGTTTATTTTGGTCTGAACTTATAAAAAGGTTCGTTGCAGAACGGCAAAAATTCTGCCTAGTAGGAACCAGAACAGATTTTCAATACTAATATCGATCGAAACAACAAAGTATAAATATACATAGATACTTCCAATATTCGACTATAGATCGACAGATTTGAATATTGAAAGTTATAGATATATGAACTTAAAGGAAGGATGTGGAAATTATGCTGGAAGTATTAACAGACCCAAATGGGTTTTTCAGAAAAAAGATCAATGAGAAGGTCGAGTGGAAAACACCACTAATCATCATGACCATTATGGCAATTGTAAGTGCCATAAGCGCTTATATGGTGACAGCACAGATAATGAAAACAATGCCTCAAGAAGCAGCCACTTTTGCAGGGATCGGTGCAGCTATAGGTATTATTGGCGGGATAATAGGTGTTATAATAGGGTGGGTAATGTACAGCCTGGTATTCTATATAATATCTTTATTGTTTAATGGTGAAGGAGATTTCAAAAGAGTTATGCAGTTCGTATCCTATGGATTCATACCGAGTATAGCCAGTTCCCTTATTAGCCTTTATTACACAAACAAGATGTTTTCGAATATTGATTTCAGTTCCATAGACCCGCAAACCATACAGGAAATACTCGTATCTGACCCTTCCATGAAGATCGCCGGAATTATAGGCATAATATTTACACTCTGGAGTGCTAATATATGGATATTCGGGATCATGTATGCCAGAAATCTGAGTTTCAAAAATGCTTTGATCACTGTAGGAGTTCCAATACTCATCTATATACTCTACTCGGTGTACAGTTTGAAACTAATTAATATATAAGGTAAAATTATGATCAAAGCAATTGTATTGGCCATGTTCCTCCTGGCAACATTCTCATTCAGCGGTTCTGCAACTACGGAGATCAGACCCACACTTACCCTTGATTACGAGATCGAGCCGGAGGTCTTTATGCCCGGTGATATGGGAACCATCACAGTCACTCTTGAGAATATGGCAACAGGCGAGATATATGTAGAAGAAGATGATGAAACACTGGATATGAATGCCTACATCGCCAGTGCAAGCCTTGATGGTAACAGCAACCTGGAAATAATCGACAGGAGTTATACCGATGTGGGACTGCTTGGTCCGGGAGACACTCTTAAACTCACTTTCAATGTAAAGGTAAAAGAGAGCGCTGATACAGGAGTACATTTTGTAGATCTCATCATAGTGGGAGGCAGCAACATGTACGACCTCAATTACCGCATACCTGTCAAAGTTGATGACAGGAATGTAAAGGTGATAATGTCCAACGTCCCCGGAACTCTGATGAACGAAGTATCTTCTGTGAGCGTGGACGTAGTGAACAGAAGACCTAACGATGTAACAAGTGTAATAGTAACTCCTTATGCTGAAGACATGACATTCAGTCCTTCGGATTACTTTGTAGGCAGTATTCCACAGGGTAACAAATCCACTGCTACATTCACCCTGAACAGCATGTTCTGTGAGGAAGGATACAGCAATGTATCATTCTCAGTTTCCTATTTCAACGGAGACAACCTTCACAGTTCAGAAACAGAAGTCAAGGATATCACGATCATAAGACAATCACCACTTGTATTCACTGGTATTGAGATAGAGAGCAGTGGAACCAGACATACTATTTCAGGTGACCTGAATAATTTCGGAATTACCGACGCAAAGAACGTACTTGTATCAATAGATGATATGGAAGGTATTGAATCCATACAACCCTATGCCAATTATTTCATAGGAACCCTGGAAGCCGATGATTTCAGCAGTTTCGAACTCAGCGCCCGTATCACATCAAAAAATATCACTTCAATACCTGTACTCATTGAATTCAGGGACCCTGACAATACATATACTGCGATTTCACAGGAAATATCTCTGGAATCCGGAGTCATCCATTCAGATAATGAAGAGGAGGGAAGCTCCACAGGAACCTGGATCGTGGCAGGTATAGTTGCAATTGCTGTGGTGGCTTTGATAGCTTACTCGTGGAAAAAACGCAGGGATGAGGAAGAAAAGGAAGAAGATGAAGATTTCCTTGAAGAGGATTATCTCCTGGAATGAACGGTGCTTACATGCCAGAATCTCAACGTTCAACGCATCCTATTGTACAGTTGCAGGATGTTAGTCGCATATATACTCTCGGAAAAAACAGGATCTATGCACTTAAAGGAGTAAGCATTGCAATTAAAGAAGGAGATTTTGTTACCATAATGGGATCATCCGGTTCCGGAAAGAGTACCCTTTTGAATATGATAGGATGCCTTGACCTGCCCACATCCGGTAGGGTAAAAGTAAACAATGTCGATCTGTCAAAACTGGATGACGATGGCCTTACAGCTATAAGAAGGAACAATATAGGTTTTATTTTCCAGCAGTTCAACCTGATACCAACTCTTACAGCAATCGAAAACGTTGAAATACCCATGATATTCAACGGGGAATCTCCACGTAAGAGAAGGAAAAAAGCTCTTATGATGCTTAAAAAAGCCGACCTGCCACTTGAATATGCACGTCACAAACCCAATGAGATGTCAGGGGGTCAGCAACAGAGGGTTGCAATTGCAAGGGCACTGGCAAACCGGCCACCGATTCTGCTTGCTGACGAACCAACAGGAAATCTGGACACGAAGACAGGACATAACATCATGAAACTGCTCGAAGAATTGAATTCTTCCGGTACAACCGTGATAGTTGTAACACACGATCCTGAGCTGGAAAATTATTCTCATACGACTATCAGGATACAGGACGGGGAGATCATCGGATGAATATTACAGAAGAGATCATCTCAATGCTCAGCAACAATATGTATGCCGAGCTGGCAAAAAGAAACCTGAAAAGACAGTCCATCCGCACCATACTTGCAGCTATTGGAATCATCATTGGAGTTATTGCCATATCATCCATGGGAATTTTGGGTAACAGCCTGAAACTGTCAGTCACCGATTCCTTTGCAGATATAGGAGACAAGCTCATAGTATCTCCTGCGCCGGGGGAAGATTCCATAACCCACAGACAGATAGATCAGATGGAAAAGGTAGGGAATATAGAAAGCATAATTCCGGTATCATCCAGTGGCGAGATAATAGAATACAGGAAGAGCGGAGCTGAGGTCCAGTCATATATTTCGGTCTATGATATTGAAAAAGAAGGGCTTGAAAAGCTTGTGGAGCTTGAAGACGGACGTTTTTTCAAACCCGGCTCCACTGATTGCGTGGTGGGTTCAAGTGTTGCGGAAAATCTTGAGCTTGCAACCGGCAAGAAAATCGAGATAGATGAAACAAAGCTGAGAGTGGTCGGTATACTCAAAGAGAGAGGGCTTGGATTTGATATTAATACCGACAGTGGAGTTTTTACTTCATCAGAAATGTATGAGAAGCTATATCCTGATGCTGATGAAGGTTATGATCAGGTAATTGTGGTTGTTAAAGATATAGATGAGATAGATTCTACTGCAGATGAGATAGAGGAGCGCATAAACAAAAAAGAGGAACTTGTTACCGTCTTTGCCACAAACTCAATTACTGAAAATCTGGATCAGGTGTTCGGTTCCATTTCGCTCTTCTTAATGGGAATAGGTTCCATATCATTGCTCGTTGCAGGTGTGAGCATACTCAATGTAATGCTCATGTCCACAATGGAACGTACAAAAGAGATAGGTATCATGAAAGCCGTTGGCGCTTCCAGAAAGGATATATTGAAAATGTTCCTGCTCGAGGCATTGTTCCTGGGACTTATAGCCAGCAGTGCAGGAGCACTACTGACTCTTGGAGGGGGGTATATCATTATGGCTCTGGTCTTTAAGAACGCCTCATATCTCCTTACACTTTCCAGTATGTTCTATGTGATGGAAGGCTTTTTCTTTGGTATTGCAACAAGCCTCATTGGAGGGATGTACCCTGCATGGAAGGCTTCAAGAATGAAACCCCTGGATGCGCTCAGGTATGAATGATGCAAAACTGTCGGATTCATAAATATATTGTTTCACAGATTGCTATAAATAGTATCAAAAATAATTTAATTTAAATACAGGAGCCATGATATGAGATCCGCTTTTTTGTCCCTGACAATTACTATACTGATAATTTCACTCACAGTTCCTTCTTATGCACTTGATTGTTCACCCGATGCTTATGATGTCAGTATTGCAGATATTTACTCTGACCTTAAGACATGTGACATTACTTTACACAGCCCGGAGGAAGTTACAGGGCTGGAACTGAGGATGGAACTGGAACATGAAAGCAATATACTGGACACCAGAACTTTTTTAATAGAGAACATACAGCCGGATGCAGATATAACCAAAGCATTCAGATGGGACACTGATGACAAAGGGGATGGAAAATATACCATCAATAGTCTGATCTCTAAAAATAATTGTGTCATTTATGAAAACACATACAATTTCGTTAATGGAAGGCAGATTATACCCAGAGTAAAAGTCCATGATCTCGTATCGAACTCACAGGGTTTCAGTGTAATGATAACACCACAGGAAGCAGTACTTGTTGATCTGGAATACATGCTCCTTGAAGGATCAGATGTTATTTATTCAGGAATTGATAAGAAAATCTCAGTACACACGCAACCTGTGGAAATAAGCGAAGACTGGAACGTACTCCTTGAAAATAACAAAGATTACAGTGCACGGATAAAGGTCAAACTGTATTCTCCATCTGTTAACTATATCGCACTGACAGAAGATTTCACTGCACAGGATGATGTATTTATCAGTGATACCTACGAAGATGACATAGGGGCAAGTGCTACTGTTGACGGTATATCCCAGGTGCCATTCAAAGGTTCTGTCAGATTCACAGTTTCAAAATTGGAAGGAAACGAAGAAACCATCATCGAATCCGTTACTGAGAATTCACCAGTAATCCTTAACGGGGATGATGAAACCGTTGAAACCATATGGGACAAACGTCTAACCACCGGTGAATACGGGCTTGTGATCGAAGTAATAGGGAACGACGGAGATGTACTGGATATAGAAGAAAGCATTATAGAATCAGATTACGAACCATCCGTCAACCAGACAGGTACTCCAGATACCCAGAACACAGAGCAAACGCCTGGATTCCTGTTCTCTGTTGCCCTGATGATAATTCTAATTACTGCAATGGTGTTCAGGCAGAAATAACACTGAAAGGTGTCATCGATGCGATATGAATTATTCATTGCACTGCGTCATATAAAAGCAAGAAAAAGACAGACAATTCTCTCGATCGCAGCCATCGGAATAGCTGTTATGATACTGATGGTATCCCAATCCTTTATGGCAGGATTCACACAGGAACTTTATGATAAAACCGTGGATAATCTACCTCATGTTGTGGTTTCACCACAGGAAGGTGAAGAGTACATACATCTCTACAAGAATATCGTCAACAAAATAAATAATATAGACGGCGTTATTGCATCATCTCCTTACCTGACCGGAGAAGCTTCGTTCAAATTCAGGGATAATACGAAAAACGCAGTTATCAAGGGAATAATTCCCCAACAGGAAGACGCTGTTGCTCATACTGAAAAAGATATTATAAAAGGTGACTATAACGGACTAACATATTCAGAGAGAAGTATCATTGTAGGGGATAAGTTTGCAGAAGATATGGAGCTTGAGATAGGAGACAATGTGGAGGTCTCCTTCCCGAATGCTAATCCTGTTTCATTGAAAGTCATAGCAATATATGATACCGGAACACCACTTGATGAAAGTCTCACATATGTATCACTTAGCACTGCACAGGATTTCTATGATACCGAAGATGTCATAAATGGCATATCACTGAGAATAGATGATTTTAACAGGGACAGAGAGATCGCACAGATAATAGAAGACAATGGTTATAACGCTGCGGGTTGGACAGAGAACAATCCTGAAATATTGAGGACTATTGCCATTGAAACTGTATCGAACAATGTAACACTTGGATTCATACTTCTTATTGCATCTTTCGGTGTGGTGAGTACATTGAACATGGTGGTAATGGGAAAAGTAAAAGAGATAGGAATTCTGCTTGCAATGGGTGCTACAAAATCCAATATCAGGTTCATTTTTCTTGTTGAAAGTGGCATTCTTGGTCTTGCAGGAGCAGTTTTTGGAACTGCTGCAGGTGTTGCTCTGGCATTATCAATAGGTAGTTACCCACTTCCGGAAGATATTTATGGTCTTGAGGCAATCCCCGTGCTCGTTAGAGTTAAAGATGTAATGGCAATAATAACAATAGTCTTTTTGTTAAACCTCATTGCAGGAATATATCCGGCACAAAGAGCTGCAGGCCTTGATCCCGTGGAAGCAATATCCACAAGGTGAGACTCTTCGAAAGAAAAAAACATTTGGATCAATTCCAAGCTTTTACTCCGGGACTTGATCAATATACCATGATATACCCAGAAATCTGCAGTATGCTAATTTTCTTTTGAGAATCAGATAATACATTATCTTGAACATGGCATATATATGGAAATAGAAGTAAAAAAGAGATTTTGAGTAATAACCACCCAGACAAATTATTTCCTTGTTGTCTTCTATGGAGTCATCTATGAACTTCACAATACCGTCAGTTTTCGATAATTCAAGAACAGAACCCTGAGGCATACGGTCACCTATGACAACTATGTCTTTTTCCATGCCATCTTCTGCAAGACTTCCTGCAATAAAACCGTAATTGAATATAGTTGGTATAGGAGAGAGAAATTCCTTTACAAAAAAAGAACCTTGACTTTGATATTTAAAAAAACTATACTTAGGTGTCTCAATGACAATCTTCATGCACCTTAATTAGGACGCTTTTATAAAAAACATAGGGGATGCGAACGGGCAAAGGGGTGAATGCACAGGTATGGTGACATTGGAGTGTATTGGAGAGGTACTAAGTAACAGACCCGTTCGCAAACATACAAACTACTTCAGAGAATAAATACTTTTCGCATACATACGAACAAACATCCTTCTTTTAATTAGACAGAACGGAGTTTAAAAAATAAAGCTTATAGCCACAAAATTATCATGCACTTTCTATGGCTTCCACAGGATCAAGCTTGGCTGCCTTTCTTGCAGGATAAACACCTGCAACTACATTGATAAGGAATGAGAATATGATTGCATAGACATAGTTCATAAGATCGGTCTTAAGAGGAAGCGTTGTGAGCCCGAAATACATTTCTGCAGGCAGGTCTATCTGATAAGAAGCAAGCCCTGTGGATGCAACATACCCCAGCAGACAACCAAGAAGAACACCCATGGTTCCGAGAATAAGTGATTCGAACAGGAATATCATTGTGATGTTGTGCCTGGAAGCACCCATGGCCATAAGCATACCAATTTCTTTTTTCTTGTCCATGACAACCGTGAAAAGGGTATTGGCAATTCCAAAACCTGCTATCATGTATATAAGACCGTAATAAAGCCAGACTATAACAACCTGAGTGTTGATAAGATCAAGTATCTCGCTGTTAGTCTCTATCCAGCTTACAGCGTCAAGTCCTGTATCCTGCTGCTCCAGGGAAGTGGCAATAGCATCTGCCTGGAAAGGATCCGCCACTCTTACATTGATCTTACTGGCAACTCCGTTCTCCTCAAAGAAATTCAGAGCCGAATCAAAGCGTATGTAAGCAACACTTTCATCACTGGAGGTTCCACTGTCGAATACGGCTATCACCTTGAATGACCTTGAACCGAAACCAGGCATAACTACATCAACGTTCTCCCCCTTCGCAACTTCAAGATCTTCTGCAAGTTTATCACCGATAACAATACCATTGTTGCTTCTTCCAAGATCGAACAGGTTTCCTGAAACAATGTCATCGGATATACGCATCACATTATCTTCTGAGACGGGATCAATACCGTTCAGATTAACTCCTTCCGCATTGTCCTTGTGACTTATGGCAGCCTGACCCACAAATACGGGAGATACTGCCTCCACACCATTTATTGTTGCTATTTGCCGTGAGTAATAATTGTAGAAATGAACATAATCCTCTTGCTGATCGGAAGAACTGATAACTATATGAGGTGAATTCTCCACCGTGGAATCAATGAGTTCTTCAGTAAATCCGCTCATCATTGACATGAGAACTACGATGACAGCTATGGCCAGAGCTACTGCAAATACTGCAAAAAAAGTAAGACGCTTTCGTGCGCTTATGTGTCTCAGTGCTATTTTCAACTCGAACATTTAATGATTCCTTTAAGGAAAGGATTTAACTGTTAGAATATAACTATTCCGAACACAAGTTGAATTGACAGATCATTTATTTGAGAGTGCAAGTTCTATCCCTATTATCGAATAAATACCAGCTTTAACCCAGTTTATCTTCCTATCCAGATCCGGCTTTTCCATTATCTTGATTCCTATCATACCGGCAAAGTACGATACTATGAAGAAGATGACCATAGCCTGCAAAAAGAATACAGCACCCAGGAATATCATCTGTTGAGGAACATTGCCTGAGCCTGCATCGACAAACTGGGGCAAGAAGGCAAGAAAGAAAAGAGAAACTTTGGGATTAAGTATATTCATAAAAATGCCCCTTCTGTAAAGCAGAGAGAGTTCTGTAACTCTCATAGATTCCAGTGATGCCAGTTTCCCCTCTTCTTTTATTGTCATATAGGCAAGATAGAGAAGATAGATCGCCCCTGCATATTTCAGAAAAGAAAAAGCCACAGCTGAACTGTAAAGGATCGCAGATACTCCTAATGCTGCTGCAGTTGTATGGAACAGCAGACCAGTACAAAGACCGGATGCAATTGCCATACCCGCCTTCTTTCCCTGAGATATGCTCTGTGTAAGCACAAAAAGAATATCAGGACCCGGAAGAAGTGTAAGAGCTACTGAAGCTGCGATGAAATATATGAGTTGTGTGGTTTCGATCAATTCTTCACCTGGTATTATATACGCTGAAATAATATTGCATTCAGGATATCCTGTATATGGGAAGAGAATGCTATAAATAAATGATCCCATTATGATAATCAATATAAATATCCGGAATCGGAGGGATTTTTATCAAAGTACCTATACCTTATGGAAACAAATTCATTGACCTTGAAGTGGAAATACCTCATGAGGTCATTGAACCTAATTTTGTAGAAGTGGGGAACGAAGATGATATCATCGACAAAGCCCTTAAAAAAAAACCGGGAAAAGAGTCACTGGAAGAATTTCTCAAAAATAGTGAAAGAGTGCTCATACTTGTGAATGATGCAACCAGGCCCACACCAACTGCAAAGATTCTCCTTAAAATGCGTGAATTATTAAGAAGCCATGAAGATGTGAAATTCCTCGTTGCCACCGGTGCACACAGAAGACCAACTGAGGAAGAATTCAGATATATATTCAGGGAAATATATGATGAGTTCAAAGACAGAATATGTGTTCATGATGCACGTAATGATGAAAATATGGAATACCTTGGAATCTCAGGCAATGGCACCGAAATGTACCTGAACAAAATGGTGAACGAATACAAAAATATCATTGTTATCGGAAGCGTTGAACCGCACTATTTTGCAGGTTACACAGGCGGTAGAAAAGCATTCCTTCCGGGAGTGGCAGCATATAAGACCATTGAAATGAACCACAAACATGCACTCTCTGATGACGCGAAACCTCTTGCTATCAAGGGAAATCCTGTTGCGGAGGATATGGAAGATGCCATGAAAGTGCTGAAGGAACTTAACATATATTCCATACAAACAGTTCTTACAGCTGACCACGGACTGTATGCTGCGGTTGCCGGAGATCTTTTCGAATCCTTTGATATTGCAGTGGAAAAGGCAAATGAAGTATTCTGTTCAAAATACAACCGCAAGGGAAACATAGTGGTCACAGCTGCACCTTATCCCATGGACATAGACCTTTACCAGTCCCAGAAAGCACTTGAAAATGGCAAACTTGCACTGGAAGACGGAGGGATTATCATCCTTGTTTCAAAATGTCGTGACGGTGTAGGAGATGAAACTTTTCTGAACCTGCTCAGTTCCGCAAATACAGCCCGGGATGTTATGTGCAGGATCAATGAAGGTTACAAGCTGGGATACCACAAAGCTGCTAAAATGGCGCAGATAGGTGTCTATGCGGAAATGTGGGCGGTATCCGACCTGGATCCTGGTGTCATCAAAAAGGCAAAACTAGAACCTTACATAGATATACAGGAAACTTTCAATAAAGCTGTTGAAAAAATAAAAGAACAGGGAAAGGAACCCTATGCGGTCATTCTGCCCCAGGGAAGCCTGACGGTCCCTTTGCTTGAATGAAAAATAAAAATAGCAAGTTTGAACTGAATCCCCAGCTCAGATCTGCATGTAACGTGCTGCTTCTCCCAGATCCTCTTCGATCCTGAGAAGCTGGTTGTATTTTGCAGTACGCTCACTTCTTGCAGGTGCTCCGGTCTTGATAAGGTCGGCGCCTATTGCAACTGATATGTCTGAAATGGTAGTGTCTTCTGTCTCAGCGGAACGATGGCTCACGACCACACCATATCCATTATGACTTGCCATATTAGCTGCATCGAATGCTTCAGAGAGGGACCCTATCTGATTCACTTTCAGAAGAAGTGCATTTGCAGCGCCCATTTCAACACCCTTTACCAGACGGTCCACATTTGTAACAAAAAGGTCATCACCTACAATTAACGTATCCCATGCATCGTTTGTCAGGGTAACGAAATCCTCAAAAGATTCTTCATGGAAAGGATCTTCAATAAGGATCACAGGATATGTTTCTATAAGCTCAAGATAATAATCCACAAGTTCGGCAGGTTTCAATAACTTCCCGTCAATTGAATAATCATGTCCATCAAAGAATTCTGATGCTGCCGCGTCAAGACCAATGCTGATCTCGTTCTCTGTGTATCCTGCCTCTTCGATGGCACTTACCAGCGCATCAAGGGCATCATTTGTCATTTCAATTGAAGGTGCGTACCCACCTTCATAACCTACATTGGTTGCTGAGCCACCATATTTGGATTCCAGTATATTGCCAAGTGCATGATAGGTCTCCGTACCCATACGAAGAGCTTCTGAATAGGAGCTGGTACCCTTTGGCTGTATCATGAACTCCTGAATGGAAAGAGCGTTACCTGCATGCTTTCCTCCGTTTAGGACATTCATAGTGGGAACAGGAAGTGTATATGCATTGATACCACCAAGATAGCGATACAGTGGCATATTAAGGGAATCAGCAGCAGCTTTTGCCACCGCCATGGAAACACCTAAAATAGAATTTGCACCAAGTTCCATCTTGTTCTCTGTGCCGTCAAGGGCAAGCATAAGACCATCGATCTCACGCTGTTTTCTGACATCCATGCCAAGCAGTTCGGTCCCTATAATGGTGTTTACATTGTCAACCGCATCAAGAACACCTTTTCCTCCATAACGGTCTTCTTTATCGCGCAACTCAAGTGCTTCGTTGCTGCCTGTAGAAGCACCTGAAGGAACACTTGCCCTGCCAAATCCTGAAGAAGTATAGATATCTACTTCGACTGTCGGATTTCCTCTGGAGTCCAGAATCTCACGTGCGTGAATCTTTTTTATCTTATAGCTTTTGTCATCATCGATGTACGGCATCCTATTCCACCTTTGGCTCATTTTAACACTTACTTTGCAATAACCGTATATATTGTTACCGTTCCTTTCTTTTGTACCTGACGTAAACAGTTCAACTGAAAGTAGCTTACTAATTATATTTACATAAATTATATAAACTTAAAAGTATTATAGTGAACAAATGAAAGACGGATATGCCGACCTTTTAAAAGGAAAAGGTTACGAAATAATAGAGCTGTTGCAAGGTCTGGGCGTACCAAGAACTGAAGCTATATCCATTGCATGTCTTGTATGTGGAGAGGAAATGACATCCCAGCACATAGAACGGGCATCTGGACTCAGACAACCGGAAGTCAGTATTGCCATGCGCCCTCTAAGAGAAAACGGATGGATCGAAGAAAGAAGTGAAAAGAAGAACTCTGATAAAGGCAGACCAGTAAAGTACTACAGGCTTATTGTCCCTTTTGAAGAAATAGTGCAGAACTTCGAGAAAAAAGCTCTCAAAAAGAATATGGAAGTTGTTGAAGCCCTTGAGCAGCTGAAGGAACTCAGCAACAACGGATGAATAAAATTAATTCCTGTCTTCAAAGTCATTTTCAAAGCACAAAGGAGCAAAGCCTCTTTCCGGATCGAAGATTCTGCTTGCGTTCATGTTGCATATTTCCATAATGAATACCTCGACCACCATGAAAACCTCACTTCTCTCCCTGAGGCAGCCGGTATGGACAGAGTCTCCTCTTCCTGCTGAAGTATGTAGGTGTATCCTGGATCTACCATCTTCCATGAAAATATTTCCGGCACCTATGAGCTCATGTGCATCACTGAAGTGTTCCCACTGAGGATCAGGAGGGACATCATTTGTCTTCGGACCTACAACAAGATTTGCCTCTTTTACAGCACCCAGCATCATGAACATTGCTGACCGGATATCCTCTTTTACAGCAAGACCTTCGAGTTCTGAGAGAATATCGTCTCCCTGATCCAGACGAACAGTAAATACCCTGCCAATGTTTCCCTTTGAATATTCCATTAACTCACCTTTGGTGTATCTCTATGAGAAATACTATAATCTTCTGAAATACGACCGTCAACCAGTCTTATTATCCGATCGGTCTTTTTGGCCATGTCCTCATCATGAGTTACAAGAATGAATGTCTGTCCCCTGTCCCTGTTAAGCTTTCTCAGAAGATCGTATATCATGTCACTTGATCTTGTATCAAGATTTCCTGTGGGCTCATCGCCTATAACTATACCAGGGTTGTTTGCAAGGGCTCGGGCAATTGCAACTCTCTGGGCCTGACCACCTGAAAGCTGGTTGGGAAGATGACCCATACGGTCACCCAGACCAACTTCCTCAAGAAGGGAAGAAGCTATTTTTTTTGCTTCTTTACTTTTCATCCCCCCTATCAAAAGAGGCATCATTACATTTTCCAGAGCATTAAAATCAGGCATGAGATGATGATACTGAAATATGAAACCCAAAACTTCATTACGTACTTTGGATCGCTCTTTTTCCGACATATCAGTGACGACCTTTCCGTCAATTGTAATACTGCCTGAACTGGGAGTGTCAAGGATGCCTATCATGTGAAGAAGAGTACTTTTTCCAGATCCTGATGGACCTATTATTGAAAGGAATTCACCTTTTTCAATATCAAGATCCACATTGTCAAGGGCACGCACTTCGACACCATCCATATATATCTTTGAAAGCCCTTTTGTTCTTATAATGTAAGATCCTTTATCATCATCCAAGAGAAAACCTCTGATATCTTTATTTAAACTCAGACTATTTGAATGTATTTAAAATACTCTTAAAAAGATAAAGGTTGAACTGATACTGAAAATAAAAAGTTCAGAAGAAACATGAAAAGAATAATAAAATGATCAGACACCTCAATAGGAGGGGTCCATTCCATCTATCTGTGAGAATGCGCGGTCCACTTCCTTCACATTGGACACACGTTCTTTTTTCTCTTTTTCATGCTTAATGGCATCAACAGCTATGGAATAAAGGCTCTCAAGCTCAGAAGCAGATTCAAGGGTCAATACAGCAAGAACCTGCGGAAGTTCTCCATTTCTTACAATAATACCTTTGAAAACATGACCAACAGCACTCGATAATTTTTCCACTTCCGTAGATATCTCATCGATGCTCAGACGCTCTTTATCACCTTTTATAATGATCATTGCTCTGCTTGCTTCATCATAGACATTACTGGAAAAAAGAAGACCTGAGGGAGAAAGAGCATTCTGTATAGCGGTTCTGACCGGCATTTCTGTATCAGCTTCATAAAAACCAATGGTTGCAAGCCCTGCGCCGCCACCCATTACAGTCTTGAAATCACCCAGATCAGTGACCATCATCATTTCACTGTCAAGTGCATCAAGCAGGAAAAGAAGACGCTTGGCTATCATATCATTAATGCCATTATAAGCAGATTCGACATTACCGCCCATCTGTTTTAGGAACTGATTATCTGCGAGTATAATACCATCAACACCGCTCTCACGTACATCCCTGAGACAAAAAGCAGCATTTTGAAGATAGAGTGTTCCTTCTTCCCTGAAAGGAAGTACCACTATTGCATAGACAGGATAATCATGCTTTTCCTTTAGTTCTTTTACAAGCAGAGGAGTAAAAGATGAACCTGTACCACCTGATGCGGAAGTGATCACAAAACATACATCAAAGTTGCCTCTGTCCTCTATCTGTCTTAAGATATGTGTCTTGTTATCTTCAAAAACATGCTTTCCTACATTCCGATTGGCTCCTACACCATGCAAGTGCGGGATGTGAATTCTGTCCTTTGCTTTTGTGAATTTCATCTCTTTGAGATCATTCACTGCTGTGTTGATAGCAATCGTCTGAACATTGCTTTTGTATTTTTGCTGGGAATAGAATTTGGCCAGACGGCTTTTTTTTCCAAAAGCCTCTCTGTTTATCGCATCCAGTATACGGTTTCCACATTGACCGTTACCAATGATGAGTATATTGAGCAATTAATTCCTCCGGATAATAATATAATTATAATTAAATAAGCCTTATGATTGTTCTCTCAATATAAATCTAATATCAGAACTTATATTGTTTGTGCCTGTAATATATCCAGCCGACAATGCCCCCGATAATAACCAGAGGTACTGCATAAACATAAACAGGCTGTTCAAAAAGATAATCATATTCTCCTTTAGTAACATATATCTTGTTCGTCACCGAAGTCGAGCTAACCTCCTGCAGCTCAGGATTCACACCATCATCATACATATAAGAACTTTCCGTAGAAATGGTGTAAGTACCGATCTCTTTAGCTTCAAGTTTGAAATCGATCTCTTTTTCCTGCTGAATACCAAAAGAATCAAGATAAATAGTAGGAACACCTGAAATTTCTTCAATAGAAGGGTCACCACCGGTATATTCCAGTCCATCAGGGATGATCAGCTTAAGAGTTACTGCCTCAGCAGAAGTCGTACCTGTATTCTTAATTCTCAGCAATCCCTGAATTTCACTGTTCCTCTCAACGGAATATGCATCGAGTTCTGTATTTATATCAAGTGTGGCATTGACAAGATCTTCTGTTGCTTCCACGATCACCGTTGGGCTATTGGATGATACTTCAGGGAACGTTTCACCTACGGAATTGGTAAAGCTGGCTGTTGTAGGATTCAGTGAAAATGTACCAGCTTCGGTAGCCTTCAGATCATAAACATATATTTTCTTTGGAGAATCATCAACTGCAACATCCATTCTTCCCGGTGTACCCAGAATATCATCGACCAATATGAATTTTGGCTGTTGAGGATCCGAAAAGACCACATCCTGAGCTTCACCATCACCGGTGTTCTCAACTGTGACCGTTACACGAACGACGTCACCCACATTAATATTATCATTGTCCACTGATTTGCTTATTTTCAGTACAGGTGTAAGTGAATATTCTGCTTCGCTGTGACCGCCGTCAACAACTCCTTCAGTATTGCTGTTAATGAAATCATCATCTGTTACAGTAATCAATAATTTAGCCCTTGGAACCACACCTGAATATACATCTATCAATGTGATCTCCGCCTCTTCATCTTCAATATCAAACTCATAAGAGTCACCTACAGACAGGAACGGATCATAAACATAGTCATCATCGTCACTTTCACCCTCATATATTCTAAGAGTAGCAGCTTCCTGACTTGCAAAGACTTCAGTGACATCAATAACAAAATTATTGATCTGATAACCGTCGCCCTGCTCGATCGTGTCGTTGAAGAGTGTTACTGCAGTAGCGCTTCCGGTAAATAAAAATGAGAAAATGAAGATCAAAAATATGGTATACAGTATTTTTCTTTTGTGAAACATGATACCTCTGAATCCAGATGATACAAAATCAAACTGTGGTTTTACTTTTCTTGGTAGAATATCTGGAGTTTAATATAAACCTTATGGACTAATAATGACATGTATATGACATAAATACATTTATACACATATCTAATTTTGAATTTCAAGGCTTATATCTATCCAGCGGGACCTATGTATAAGGGAACCCATGGAGATAACATCAACACCAGTATCTGCATATTCAGCCAGATTACCCATATTGATCCCACCGGAGACCTCTATCAATATGTATTCAGGAATAGATTCCCTTTTCAGATATTGCACAGTATTCATGACCTCTTCAGGTTTCATATTATCCAGCATGATTATGTCCGCACCTTTCAGGGCAGCTTTCAGGGCATCTTCAGCAGACTCTACTTCTACTTCTATCTTCTGAGTAAAACCCGCCTTGTCCTTTGCAGCCATAATAGCAGCTTCAACACCCATCATCTTAACATGATTATCCTTTATCATTATTGTATCCGTGAGATTGAATCTGTGAGGGTCTCCACCACCTGCTACCACAGCCATTTTCTCATATTTACGGACCCCGGGAGTGGTTTTTCTGGTACAGGCTATTTGTACATCGTCTGAATACTGGCGAGCGATGTCCACACACCTGCTTGTGTTGGTGGCTATGCCACAAAGATGTCCCAGAAAATTCAGGATCAGACGTTCTGTTCTGAGAATAGAAACGGAACTTCCTTTCAGAGAAAATATGATACCGTCTTTTGCTATTCTGTTACCATTGGAATATTCGGTAGAATACTGAATTCCAAAATAATCAAAAAATGCCTCTGCAACATCCAGACCTGCAAGAGTGCAATCCTCCTTTGTAAAAACAATTGCCTCTACACTCCTCTCAGGAACGAGTGTGCAGGAAATATCATTGTACCCCAGATCTTCTTCGAGAAAATTTTCAATTTCATGTGTGAACATCATATTATCTATGGATATGTACAGTAAAGAGATTTATATGCTTTTAGCGGAATAAGCAAAACCTACTTAACCAATCAATATAAGCAGTAATCAACAAAATCTAATCAATATGCTCAATTTTCAGGGATTAAAATGCTCAAGATAGGACTTATCGGCTGTGGTACCATAGGTACAAGCATTTGTAAAGCCATTGATGACGGAACTATTGAAGCAGAGCTTTTTGCTATTTACGACAGGAACAGAGAGGATGCGGAGGATCTTATCTCCACTCTGGAAATGTCGGAACCCAAAGTGATGGAAGCTGCTGAAATGATCAAAGAAATAGACCTCCTGGTAGAATGTGCCTCACAGGAGGCTGTTTATGAAATAATACCTTCGGCTTTGCTTGCAAAATGCGATGTGATGATCATGAGCGTAGGTGCCTTTGCCGATGAGAAACTGTACAATACAATAAAAGGACTTGCAAAAGACAATAATTGCAAGGTCTATTTACCCTCAGGAGCAATTGTAGGTCTTGACGGACTTAAATCCGCTTCATCAGAAGATATATACTCGGTCACTCTGACCACACAGAAACCTCCCAGTGGTCTTGCGGGAGCACCTCACGTTATAAGGAACAATATCGATCTTGACAAAATAACAGGAAAGACAGTTCTTTTTGAAGGACCTGCTACTGAAGCTGTCAAAGCTTTCCCGGCAAATGTAAATGTGGCTGCTACATTAAGTATTGCAGGAATCGGATTTGAGAAGACAACTGTAAAAATAGTAGCGAATCCTGCTCTGACACGTAATATACATGAAATATCTGTAGAAGGTGCTTTCGGAGAATTTACAACAAGAGTGGAGAATGTTCCGTCACCTACAAATCCCAAAACAAGTTATCTTGCACCTCTTTCTGCCATAGCGACCCTGAAAAAGATATCAGACCCGTTCCAGACAGGTACATGAACCTATAGGCGAATACGGGAAAATCAACTAAAGGTAATGATCTCATGCATAATAAGCAAAATATCATTGAAAGGATACTGGAACTAAAAGAAAAACTTAATGCCGTAATCCTTGCACATAACTATGAGCGTGGAGAGATACAGGACATCGCGGATATTACAGGTGACTCACTGGGACTTAGCAGGCAGGCAATGGAACAGAAAGCCGAAGTGATCGTTTTTTGTGGAGTGCATTTCATGGCTGAAAGTGCGGCTATCCTGAGCCCTGAAAAAACTGTCCTTCTGCCGGAAATATATGCAGGGTGCCCTATGGCATCTATGGTCACAGCAGATGCTTTACGTGAAGAAAAGAAGAAATATCCGGATGCTGCCGTTGTCTGCTATGTGAATTCCACTGCAGATGTCAAAGCAGAGAGCGATATTTGCTGTACATCGGCAAATGCTGTAGAAGTTGTGAATTCCCTTGAAGAAGAGCAGATATTATTCGTCCCGGACAAAAATCTGGCAGACTATGTTTCACGTTACAGCACAAAAGAGATAGTTCCCTGGGAAGGCTACTGCCCTACACACAACCAGATACTTGCAACAGATGTAATAAGGGCTAAAAAAGAGCATCCTGAAGCTGAAGTACTGGCACACCCGGAATGCCGGCATGATGTAATAGATCTTGCAGACAGGGTTTTCAGTACAACCGGAATGGTAGAATACTCTAAACATCATGGAAATGAGTTTATAATTGCAACTGAGAGGGGACTTCTCCACAAGCTGAAGAAGGACAATCCTGACAAGAAGTTCTACAATGTATCCGAATATACGGTTTGTCCGGAAATGAAGGCTATTGATCTTGAGTCATTGTTGCTTTCACTTGAGAATATGCAATACGTTATTACCGTACCAGAGAATATCAGAGTAAAGGCCAGAACTGCACTCGACAGGATGCTTGAGATAAAACGATGCAGGTAAAAGCGTATGCATGCATATCTGAAACTGATGCGTTCGGGCAACTGCCTCATGGCAGCTATTGCTGCCACCATTGGTGTATTTATAGCATACAACATTGTTGCGGCTGACGTTACTCTTTTAAGTTCGTTTTTAACAGCATTTCCAATAATTGAGGCATTGAAAGTCTTTCTTGTAGTTTTTCTGATAACAGGTGCTGGAAATGCCATCAATGATTATTTTGATATTGACATAGACATAATAAACAAACCAGAAAGACCTATCCCTTCAGGCAAGATCGGTCTTAAAGCTGCGCTATATTTCTCAATATTAATTTTTACTATCGGGACTATACTTGCAGCATCAATAAACCTTATATGCGGTGCTATCGCACTTATCAACTCCCTGCTGCTCATATATTATGCAAAGACCCTGAAACGCACGGTTCTTTTTGGCAATATGGCAGTAGGTTACCTAACAGGTTCAACTTTTTTATTTGGTGGTGCAGTATTTTTTGAAAGCGGCGGAATAAACGGAGTTTTCGTACTCTTTCTGCTGGCAACACTGGCGACCATCTCCCGGGAAATAGTAAAGGACATAGAAGACATGGAAGGGGACAGGAAAGACGGAGCTCATACATTGCCAATATTAATCGGGGACAGAAAAGCTG
>JAASSR010000011.1 GCA_021767785.1 Methanolobus sp. | reverse complement strand
CCTATAAGCTCAACACCGTACTCTTCAAGTATACCGGCTTCTGCAAGTTCAGATACAAGATTTAAAGCTGTCTGTCCTCCAAGGGTCGGAAGTATTGCGCATGGTCTTTCTTTTTCGATTATCTTTGTAAGTATCTCAAAAGTCAATGGTTCAATATAAGTACGGTCTGAAAGCTCAGGATCTGTCATAATCGTTGCAGGATTGGAATTCACCAATATCACTTCATAGCCTTCTTCTTTGAGGGCCTTGCACGCCTGACTGCCTGAATAATCGAATTCGCATGCCTGGCCAATCACAATGGGACCAGCACCGACTATCATTATCTTTCTTAAATCATTTCTCTTTGGCATTACCTGCTGACACCCCTATCTATTATTGTCATCATATTGTCGAAAAAGTAGTGTGTATCATGCGGACCTGGTCCGGCTTCCGGATGAAATTGAACAGAATGGATATTGAGCTCTGTATGGCTGACACCTTCTACAGTCCAGTCATTAGGATTTAACATTGTGATCTCAAGTCCTGTTCTTTCAAGAGAATCTCTGTCAACTGCAAATCCGTGATTTTGAGATGTGATGAACACCCTTCCGCTTTCACAGTCGATCACCGGATGGTTGGCACCACGATGTCCGAACTTTAACTTGTATGTCTTTGCACCCAATGCAAGGGAAATTATTTGGTGCCCAAGACATATCCCGAACAATGGTACTTTACCTGCTAATTGCTCTACGGTAGATATAGTATGCTTCAATATAGAGGGATCTCCCGGTCCGTTTGATACTAAGACGGCATCAGGATCTGCATTTAGTATTTCATTTGGAGTAGAATCAAAGGGAACAAGTTGTACATTTGCATTTTTTTCTTTCAACTGTTTGACTATGCTGTTTTTTATTCCACAGTCAATTACTATAATTTTAGGCCCGTTACCTCCATAAAATTTTTTACCACTCTTAGTAGATACCAGGTTTACAACCTCACAATCTGAAATTCCAGGCTGAGAGATTGTTTTCTTAATTAAAGCAGAAATATCAGGATCATTTTTCTCGTATACAACTATCCTGCATTTCATTGTACCGTATTCACGAATTCTTTTAGTCAATTCTCTGGTATCCACTCCTTCTATGCCCGGAATACTATTTTTTTCCATGAAGGTGTTAAGATTCATCTGTGACCTCCAGTTACTTGGGGTCTTGCAAACCTCCTTTACCACAAAGCCACTTGCTTTAATGCTGTCCGACTCACAATCCTCGATACATACTCCGTAGTTTCCTACCAGTGGATATGTTGACATTAGTATCTGCCCTGCATAGGACGGATCAGTAAGTGATTCTACATAGCCGGTCATTGCTGTATTGAATACCAGCTCTCCATATGTTTCACCTACTGCTCCAAAACCTTTACCTGATACCGTAGTACCGTCTTCGAGCACTAATATTGCTTTTTTCATGATCATCCCAATGATTTTCTAATTTTTCCCATTTTGAAAAGCGTTGACTGTGCGAGCTGTAACAGTTCGTGATCCGTATCAGCGGTACTGTTGTCTGCCAAAAGAACGCCTGCAGGCACCATCTCAAGTAAGATCTCATATGAAGGATTACATTTGTTGTCCAGATCGAACACCTCTTTTAGTATTTCAACATCCTTATAAACAAAGTCCATGAAGTCCTTAGGAAGGAATTTAGCTGCCACGCTCATGTCAAGAAAATCAAAGGCAAATTTCAGATCTGACCGCAGGGAAGGGAAATACTTTGTCAGTAACCGTTCACATGCGTTCTCACCCATCTTTTCCATTACATCTGCTATAGCACCCCCTGTTCCAATAATCTCGGGGGGCAGGCCTATCGAATAGAATGCACCTGTGAACTTGATCGCCCTTGGCAGACCCAGATTCTCTGAAGGCATGCATGTCTGCAATTCCTCTTTGATATCACTGCGGCAAAGATTCGATATATGTTCTATATCAGGTGCATCTCTCGAGTATCCGGTCTTCCCACCACGTGTCAGACGATCACGTTGTTGGGGCAGAAGATCTGATATGCTGTTTACGACCGGCGCTACACTTTTCATTGCTCTGTTATACTTGGCACCGAATATTGCTATGATGTTAATGAGCTCTTCTTTTTCTTCCTCAGTCAATTCATCTGGTGATCTTGAGAGTTTGTTTTTGGCTTTTCTGACTAGATCCTCTGCATGCCCTTTTTCATGATCATATCTTATCCCGGACTGGAGGGTCAGAGTATCTATTCCACGGAATTCTTCGAAAAAGTTATCAGCATTCTCAAGGCTCACATGTCCTCTGAAAGGAAGAGAACCGCCACCGAATATGATTCCTATTTTTGTATCAAAGTTTCTTTCCAGTTCATGCAGACTACTTATAGCATATTTGCACGAGAGGGTACTTGCAACATGTCCAAATGTCAGTGCAGAGTCGGATTTGCCAATAAAGATCCTGTATTTTTCAAGTTTATCATTTAGATGATCCTGATAACCAAGGATAGTATTGGAGATTATGTCTTTTGCATTCAACAGACCAGGCACATCTTCGATTAAAGGTATTATGCGGGGAGGTTCCATTTCGAACTTGAACTCCTTTTTGGCCAGTTCACTCACGTCTATCATATGTTGCTGAGCTTCCATAATCTCTTTGATTGTACTTGTCATGGGATGTACCAGTTCGGAGATTGCCTGACTATCTGAATATTCATAGGCGCTGTAGTTTGCTTCAGCAACAGACATCATAACCATAAGTTGTCTGAACCTGTTTTCATGAACTGCACTTGGTGAGCGGGGAGTTATGAATACATCCCTGCCAGGAATTAATTCTGTTTCCTCAATGAGCTTTGAAACGATCTGGACATTTTGGTGATATGGTGTGGTCTTTCCTTCATAATCAGGCATGTATTCATCGCAACCATATTTTGTAACAGCTTCAACAGCTTCTGTAATCTCTTCCTGGGTAGAGATGTACTTAGAAACTGAATCCGGGTGCTGCGTGCACATTATTTTTGGAAATTCGATTTTTGAGTTCATATTTGAATCACGCCCTGTATGAGAGATTATGACAAGTTATTTAAAGTTATTGTAATATATGAGTTAATAATAAAGCATATGATAAAAACATGGACACCCATATGTTTAAATATGTTATAATATATTCGCATATATTCTCATAATATTGAATTAAAAGGTGACCCGATGACTGATGTAACAGTAATACTAGGAAGTAAATCAGACAGAGATGTAGCAAAAAAAACGATAGGCATTTTCGATAAATTCGGTATAGAACATGAAGTTACAGTTGCATCAGCACACAGAACACCTAGCAGAGTAATTGAGATCATTGACGAAGCTCATAAGAAAGATGTAAAGGTCTTCATAGCCGTTGCCGGGCTCGCAGCACACCTTCCTGGTGTCGTAGCAGCACACACAACAAAACCTGTCATCGGGGTTCCTGTAAATGCCGAACTTGACGGAAATGACTCTTTACTCTCCATCGTCCAGATGCCTCCGGGTATTCCGGTTGCATGTGTTGGAATTGGCAGGGGTGACAATGCAGGTATTCTCGCCGCTCAAATAATAGCTGTCAATGACAAAGAATTAGAAGCAAAATTATACGATTACAGAAAAGAACTTGCACAAAAAGTAGAAAAAGATGCGCTGAGCCTGTTCGAATAAAATATAATCGTTTTTGCTGATATAACAGGAAGAAAAAAGATGTTTACAATATGTTAAATGCACGATAGGAAAAGCATACCAAAAACCATTATAAGTTACCTTTCAGTTCCTTTTTAACTATAGCCGGCTCTGGCAGATATACAAAGTGTAAATAGTATTAATCTGAATACTGCTCTCCCATTCTCTTCAATAGTTCTTTCCCCATCTTTGTTAAAACGTATTTTTTCCATGTTGCTTTTTCAGGAGTTAAACATTTTATCAGATCTTTATCCTCAAACTCTTTCAAAGCACGGCTGATGTTCTGCGTTGATCTGTTTGTTTCATGAGCAATATCTGAAGCTTTAATAATAGTATGCTCTTTTATAGCTTCCATTAGTACAAGGCGTCGATCGACACTTATGATCCATATAAGCAGTTCATCTAAAGAGTTCTCATTCAGATTTTCCATCGGCATCTCCTCTAATATAAGTGTCCAATATCACATTTCACACATTAGTGTTCTGTATTTTATTGAATAAGTCCCTATAAGATTGGCTCAGATCGCCAGTATCTTTTCTGAATACATCTTTGTCAAGGCTGGTTATAATTCCTTTTTCAAAATCATCCTTTATCCAAAAACGACACCCATCAGGAGTACCCACTTCATCAGCAAGGATTATTTTACCATCAGAAGTTCTTCCATACTCTACCTTGAAATCTGCAAGTATTATATCACTGATAACAAGTTCCTGACTTATTATATCATTTATTCTTTTGGTAAGATCGGTTATATATTTGATCTCCTCTTCACTCAGCCAGTTATTTGCTAATATTTCATCCTTATCTACAGGCCGGTCAACGACTTCGAACTTAGTAGTAAACTCAATCATTCCGTTAGGTATTGGTGAGCCTTCTTTTGGCTTCACACCATCAGGGAGTATAATGTCGCCTGCTTCATATCGACGCAAGAGGGATCCTGCTGCATAATTTCTCCAAATTACTTCAACAGGTATTATATCCAAACGTTTGACAATCATACTTGTTGAGGTTGGGCATTCAATATAGTGTGTCGGTATACCATTACTTTCCAGTATCTTGAACCAGTATTCTGCTATTTTGCACGTAATCTCGCCTTTTTCCTGATATTCCGATTTTTTCTTCCCATCAAAAGCAGTTACCCGGTCAGTAAATTCAAAAAGAAGGGTTTCACGTGAATTTTCATAGATGTCTTTTGCCTTTCCTGAAGAAATATATTTGAGATCCTTTTTTTGCATACTTCATAATTTATATCTCTTGTTTAAATAAGTTATCATATATTATAATATATCTGAATCGAATTTTTCATTAATATAATAAATATCTCACCTAATATTATCCGGAGAGGAAGTCGGACATTCTATAATACTTAACAGCAGAATGGATATGCTAAATGAAGAGGATTGTCTTAATGAACCTGCTTCGATAGTGGGATTGATTGTTTATAGATTTTTAATTCTTTCTTTAATATCAAACTTACAACAGCTCAGTATTAACTGGATACTTTATCAGAGGTCAATTATTTTAAATAAAAATATCTATTCTTTATTTGAGATTAGAATTTATGCAAGCATCATCTAAAGTTTTTAAGTGGGCCTAACCGGACTATCTGCCAAAACTTTATAGTCCTATACATCCTATATGAAGTCATGACAAAAAGTGTAGATGACATTCACAGTATGGACTCTGGATTTGTACAGGCAATGGAGAGACTGCATAAGGCAGACATTGGCCAGGATAATATTGACCTATTAGAAAATTTTGTTATATCCTGCAGACACGAGGGACTCACAAAAAGCACGATCACAGGGTATGTGAATTATAGCACACGTATGTTGACCTACCTGCAGAAAATTGGAATTAACAAAACCCTAATCGAACTTGACCAGATGGACTTTGAAAGACTGGTCATGTATCTGGAGGATGAAAAGGGTCTGTCACCGGGTGGTATAAGAAATTATAAGAAATTCGTTAAGAAGTTCATGCGCTGGTATCATGACAATGAACCGCCAAAATGGGTCAAGAATATTAAGCTTAGTAATCTTGCAACTCGAATACAACCTCAGGATATCCTCACACAGGAGGAATTTGACCGTCTTATAGAGGCGTGCAGACATCCAAGAGACAAGGCTCTCATTGCTGTCCTGGCTGACTCTGGAATGCGTATTGGTGCCCTAGCATCCTGCAGGATAAAGAATGTAGAGTTCAATCAGTATGGAGCAATCATATATATTTCTAAAACCTCGAAATCAAAGAAGACCACACAAGCCAAAGGAATACCGATCACATGGTCAACCGGATATCTCAATCAGTGGTTATCAGTACATCCTCTCAAGGACGATCCTGAAGCACCTCTGTGGATTACCAGGGACAAGAACATGGAACCTCTGAGCTACAAGAGTGCAAGGATGATGATAAAAAACATTGGAGTGAAGGCTGGTATTAAGAAGCGGGTAAATCCTCACACCTTCAGGCACATGGCTGTTACTAACTGGATCCTGGACGGTTATAATGAACAGGAAATTAAACATAGAGCCGGATGGTCAAAAGGGTCGACTCAACTCTTTAAAATATATGCTAATTTCACGGAAAATGAAATGAACGATAGGATATTTGAGAAGTGTGGCCTCAAGACCGAAAATAAACGTCATGTTACGCTTAAAAAATGTCCTCGTTGCAGCAATGTTTTGAAACCTGCTGATAAGTTCTGTTCACAATGTTCGTTAGTTCTGGATCACCAGGCACAAAAGGAAATAGGCCAGTATGAAGAAAAGTTACCTGAGATTTTAAAGTTGGTCATGCAGAGTGATAAGGCAAGGAAACTAATATCGGAATTTGAAAATAAGCAATAAACATGGATCAAGTAACTGCTGGAAATATAAGGGATATCCACGACGAGATTATAGCAGACAGTGGAGGGACACCAGGTGTCTTAAATATAGGATCACTCGATCATATAGTTTTCAAGTCCAATAGAAAAAACAATGTGATTATGGCTGCAGCTGTATTGTTACATGGCATAATTACAATGCATCCTTTCTATGATGGAAACAAAAGAACCGGATTTGTTGTCGCGGATTTACTTCTCAGAAGGCACGGCTATATAATAAAAGCAGATGAAGAAGAGATTATTGATTTGTTGTTGCGTGTGGCCAGCTACACGCTTTATATCAAAGAAATAGAGGCATGGATAACTGAAAACATAGTTAAAGCTTAGAAAGCTTCTGTAGTAAGCTCCTGTTGTCTCTCAGAGAGTCAGCAAGGATTCTTTGATCTTCCGCGCTTAAGGAAGTGGCCTTTTTTTGCCTTGGTGGCTGTTTTGATTTGTGCATCATGCTAGTATTTGTACTGCATATGTATAAACATTTCCTTGTGAAATAGGTGTGTGACCTCTTTATAATCTAAATGTCTGTTGAGGTTGGATGTTGGTTGGTACAAACAATGTTCGGATCACACACCCGGGCGGTGAGACAATTACATAGTATAAAAAAGTGGTGGGGATAGAGTAGGTTTTTCATGAACAGTAACGGAAATGCTCCGAAGTGTTTCGTGTTGTGATCGAGGCCTTTGATTCTCCAGATGTTGTAAAGGAATTTCTCGAAGTCGTTACCAATTTCGGCAACATTTCCGTTTTTTGTAACGCCGTCTATCATGTTACTCACAGACTGTTGTGAGATACCAAGTACATCTGCAATTGACTGCTGAGAATTCCAAGCCCTGAGATAGAGTTCACAAAATAAAATTACTTGTTTTTTTCTTCCGGTACGTATTCTGATGGTGATATTGTAATAGTTTCATCTTCACTTTCAATAGTTATAGCTATTCTCTTGCCTTCAACATTGCGCACAACCTTCGCGCTGTTGTCACCAAGTTTCATAACGAGATCTTCCTCTCCTGACTCATCGTGTATTATCAGAACACTTGCATCTTTATCTAGAAATTCCCAGCTGTCGCTTATTCTGGACGTGTGTGTAATATTACTAAGCAATCTTAAAAATGGATTTTCTCGGTTGTCCTCTTCTACATAGAGCCTGTCTATCGCTTTGATGACGCCATCAGTGCGGTTTTTAATGATTCCTTCTGCCTGGAGCTCATCAAGTTTGTCAATGGTTTCCTGAGACAACCTGAAAGTGTATCTTTCTTTTTCCATGTTCACCCCTATGTCATTACGTAATATATAATACACGTCTTTCTTTTCGTCATGACAAACATGCTGACAAAAAAGTATAAATAATGTCATGACATACATATGAACGATGACAGAACGAAAATTATCTCAGGGAAAAAGTAACAGGACATTCCTCTGCATCCCTGCTTACCTTCGGGATAAGTACGGCCTGCAGAAAGGAACGGTCGTGGATGTAACGGATGATGGAAACAGCATAGTGATCACTCCACACAAGGAGCAGTAACAAAGAAAAGAATCTTACATTAGATGGGCCCCCAGGAGCAAAACCCAGAAACCCAACAATGACTCGCAATCATATATTGTTTTTCTGGATTTATAAAACTTTGTTCCTCCGGGGATTCCACACACAATGGAGGAACCAAGAATGAATCAGAAATGGATTTGTATGGAATGTGGAAAGGTGATTTACTTTCCAAGTGTAGACCGAGAAACGCTACAAGTGATTTGCACACAATGCAGGCAACCGGCCCTTGTTGAGATACCACAAAGTGAGCTTAAACCAGTGGAGGTTAAGGCATGATTACAGCCAATAAAACACAGGAGGATGAATAATGTACACCTGTATCACTGATCCTGATTCTGGAAAGAGATTGTACGCCGACATCGCGGTGAGAGCACGATGCACTGGAAGACCGTTTCGTCTTGAGGACGCCAAGGCCATTGATGTTGTTACAGAGGACGAGTTTGCCAGTGCGATTGCCCGGGAACTGCGTGGAGTCAAGATTAGAGATCCGACTTTATTAACTGCTGTTCTCAAGGAGGCTTTCAATATATCTGTTGAACATTGTCCGCAGATAGTGAAGGCAGTTGAGGATAAAGTTCCATGGTCGGAGGTGATGTCATGAAAATGAAACCAAGCTGCCCCATATGTGGCCACATTCTTCCTGGTTGTGGTCAGTGCAAAAGCTGCTACAGGAGGCTAAATTATGGTAATGTGGGCCTGTTCCTGCGGTCATGAGTTCAATGCACCTAACTATATTGACACCATATGTCCGGAATGTGGCAGAGTTCTCACAAACGATCCTGAATTGGTCAGGCAGATTGCCAGGGATGCAGGATATAGTGAAGAATACGTGTGGAGTCTGTAACCATGTGTAAGAAAACTTCCCGGGGATTCCCCTGGGACAAGGATCCTTATGAGCTCTCATACGATGAAGCCGCAGGTATGTTCACGGAGGATGAATTGGAAGTCGTGGCTGTGGATTTCACAAAACGGAACTGGAGGAAGAAGGAGGTCTAATGTTTATTACTTTCACTCGGTTAAGGCAACACATATTACTTATTGATGCACAGAATAATTAACAAAATTTCAACATTCCTTTAAATACTCTTAAATAAAAAATAACAATATCCGATAAGGAGGACTTGATAATGCAAGAATGGAAACATCTCCGGGTAAAGGCATCTACACACGATAGAATCAAACGGGGATCTGAAGCCACAGGTGTGAAAATGTGGGCTTTAGCGGATAGAATGGTTGAAAACTATTTCAAAGGAGAAGCTTAAAGAAAATCAGGAAAATAAGTCACACCCCCGACAGTACCAGTGCCGGAGGCATGACTCAAAGAGAAGTACTCAAAACACATCTTTTCTCATTCAATACTTCTTTCTTTTCTTTTCACGTGAAGTATCAACTTCACATCAAGAAAGAATATGTTGAATTGAGATATAAGATTTTTGTTTACTTTTTTGAGTTTTGTGGCTTGTTTTTCAGGAGCAATACATGCAAAAATCTGAAAACACATTGAATGTGGAAGGCGGGGCAAAGTGCCCCGAAAAGAACAGTTTTTTGAACAGGAACCTTCAAGGAGGTCTAATTAAATAATGGCTTCTATTACTTATAATTCTAACCCTGATAGTCAAACTTGTTCTTTTAATGGCGAAGGTGACGATTTAAAGACGTTACGTGAGCATCCTTTAGTTCGTTACTATGCAGAGATGAGTGACGACTGTTACAATTTGGTCAAGGAGACAAACCCGACCTTAAAATTATTTGTTGATGTTGCGCGGGCAATTGTGGAGGAGAGTGAGAGTGAATGACCGCCCTCATAAACGCTGAAAACATACCCACAGAACTTAAAGAGCTTGACCAGTGGGTCATGTGGAAGTTGATCCAAAAGAAAGGGGATAAGAAGCCAAGAAAGGTACCATACACCGTCAATGGAACAGAAGCTGATACAACTAATCCCAAGACATGGAACAGCTTTAAAGCCTGCATAAATGCTCTTGAAACAGGGGCATTCAATGGCATCGGTTTTGTTTTTTCTTATTACGACCCGTTTATGGGAGTTGATTGGGATAATCTCAGGGATCCCGAAACAGGAGAATGGGACGAGGGAACACTAGAGGAAATCAATGGATTCGAAAGCTATGCTGAAGTATCGCAGAGCGGAGAAGGTGCACATTCTATCTGCAGGGGAGTAAAACCCGGACCCAAATCCAAACGTGGCAATTATGAAATGTACACAGAAAAAAGGTTCTTTGTGATGACCGGGAACCACATTGAAGGAACACCCATCACCATAAACCAGTCACCTCCTGAAGCGATCAAGGCAGTATACGACAAGATAGACCCACCAAAAGAAGTGAAAAACTCACAGAAAGATGGTGTTGAAAGTTGCTCCATGGAAGACAAGAAGATCCTTTCCCTTTTGATGGGATCAGCAATTGCGGACAAGTTCGAATCTTTGTGGAATGGATCCATATCCGGATATCCTTCAAACAGCGAGGCAGACCAGGCTCTTGCAAACTACATTGCTTTTTACACCCAAGATGAAGCCCAGATTAAGAGAATGATGAGGAGTTCCGGGTTGGTTCGTAGTAAGTGGGATACTCACCCAACATATCTTGTGGGCACAATCCAGAATGCCATAAATGGTTTGACTGAATGGTACGTCCCACCAAGCAAAAAAAACGAGCCAATGACCAACGAAGACGGAATAGATGAAATCAGCACAGCGGAATTAGATGCACTTGTCGAGAAAGAACAAACATTAAAACTCAACTTAACTTTACCAGATGATCATTTTATCAGCAAATATACGCGCTGGACTTCTTCCGTTACAGATGCTTTCTATGAGTATCAAGTATGCGGTGCACTGTGGCTTCTTTCTGCGTGCGTAGAGGGTAACCTCTGCTTAAAGCTAAAACAAGAAACAGTGTATCCAAACCTTTGGATTAACTGTCTGGGAAAGTCCACTACCAGCAGAAAAACAACCGCTGTGAACAAAGCAAAGAAGATATACGAATCAATAGCAGACGTGACACTTTACAATGACGATCATAGCCTCGAAGGGTATCTCGAAAGTTTAGCTGAAAACCCCATACAACATTTTGTCAGAGACGAGGCAGCGGGACTACTTGCAAAGATGCATAAACAGTACAATGAGGGAATTTTCGAGGCCGAGTGCGCAATTTATGATGGACAGGGTTACAAGAAAACGCTAGCATCTGGGAAATCTAAAAAGCCACGGGTATTCGAAGTCAAAGATCCTTATGTAACGCACTTCTATGCTACAACACCGGATAACTACGCAATGATAATGACCCTCATGGATTTCTTGTGTGGTTATGGATTCAGATTTCTTTTTTGTAGTCCAAGATACAAAAAGGAAAGAATGGATTTGGAGCTCGAGGAGAAGGAAGATATCGAAGCCTGGGCGGAAGTAATGACCACAATCAAGCGGTTGAGGAGTACTATACAGAATCTTAACAGCTCAAAATTCTCTGCCACACCCGAAGCGATGGCGCTTTACAACAAAATGTTACGAGGGCTTGAAGAAGTATGTGAGGATCAGGACAACGAAATGCTCAATGCAGCAATAGGTCGTAATCAGATACATATTCTCAAAATAGCAATGTTGCTTGAGCTCGGGAAAAAAGAACCAAGTTTCTGTATTACAGTTGATAGCATTAAAACTGCTTTCCACATGGTTGTTTCGTTCTTTTTACCTAGCCTCTTTGATGTAATTAATAGGCTTCAGATGGATATCAAAAGTAACCAAGTCGAAAGAGTGATAGCATCCTTGAGGAACCTCGGTGGAAAGGCCAGAAGATCGAAACTGCTACAAAACACCAATCTGAAAAAGAAAGATTTTGACGAGTGTATAGAGACCTTGATAGAATCTGAAGTTATCAAGGTCGTCAAAGAGAAGGGTAAGAAAGCAGTTACATATATTCTGCTGGATACCAATGATATAAACGCAGTTTTGGATAAAGTTAGTTCGTTTAGTAACTTTAGTTCCGTTAGTAGTTTAGTTGAGAGTACAGAAAACCTAACTAAATTAACTAAAATAGAAGAAGATAATTCTTCTAGAGCGCGAGATGAGGTTAATGTTTTACAAACTAAACAACTAAACAAACTAAATCAACTAAACCAACTAAACAGACGAAACGAACTAAAAACACATACTTTGGATAAGGACCGTTTACTTGACATTTTGCAGTTCTGCCATGATTGGGAGAGAATTAAAAGAAAGTCAATATCCAGAGATGATGTGGTTCCAATCGCGATGGAATACTGCAAAAAGAAAAACTACAACGACGTAGAAGGGGTTACAAGTTCCATAAGGCGACACGCAAAGATACCTGCTGGATCTGATTCTTATTCACACATAGAAGCTGTGGGGGCCTATCAATGACTCCCATACTCCCCCCGGACGATCTTGAAAAATGGTATCACAAATACACATACCAGGAACTCATAAAATATGAAATAGATATCCTGAATTATCAAATAGATATTACTAAGTGTGAAAATGATTTAGGTTTTTACACACTGGCCGACTATCCGGATATGAATGTTGTTAACCTCCTGAACTCCGACTTAAAATACTGGTTAATTTTCTACGGAGCTCCTTTCACCAGGACGCTTGACTGGTGGCGTGTGGTTGTTCATCACAGGGATCGCTCCTGCAAAGATATCCTGAATTCGTTGAGTGACCGTTACGAAGCATTATATTCTGAACAGTATCCTGAAGAGGCGATGCTATGAGAACCTATCACGAACTTTCAAACGAGGAACTCAGGAAAATCTTTTACGAATCAGGCAGGCGTTGTTATTGTGATATTGCTGATGAATTCAACATAACATACACGACTGTGAAAAGAGTTGTCAGGAACAATAAGAACCGGTTGAAACGGTATAAAAATTTGTAAACACACTGAGGGTGAACATGGTATCGAAAACAGCATCTAAAAAAGTTAATGCAGTTACGAAAAGACAACAGGCTTTAGAGCTCCGCAAAAAATGTTATACATATCAGGAAATAGCCGATGCCCTTGGTTGTTCAAGGTCCGGTGCCTACAAGTATGTGTCAAAGGCCTTGGCAGAACTCACTGAGAAGGTCAGGAACTCTGCAGATGAGCTGAGAGAGCTTGAGAACACCAGGTTAGATGAGTTGTGGACCAAAGCTTATGATAGAGTCCAGGACGGTGATCTTACAGCAATTAATACATGTATCAAGATCAGTGAACGGCGGGCCAAACTAAACGGCCTTGATTCGCCCGTGAGGTCCGATATCACAGTAACGCCGAACGTCCCGACCATGGCAGCTACTGATGAAGAGAAGCAGGTCCTAAATGAACTTGCCCGGATACGAGGAGGACTTGACGATGACGAATGAAGCAACTGCAACACCTGCACTTTTTGCACAGCATGTAAGCGGAGGCACTTGGTTACCCGCGAAACATTTAAGGTTACTGTCTGACAAGCTTCATGATGTGGCCACCGGTAAGAGTTCACATTTAATGATCTTCATGCCACCGAGACATGGAAAGAGTGAGCTCACGAGTAAGTATTTTCCTGCCTGGTATCTTGGTCATTTTCCTGACAAAAGGGTGATCCTTACAAGTTATGAGGCCGACTTTGCCGCCACCTGGGGATACAAGGCCAGGAACCTGTTAATCGAACACGGACATTTATTTGGCATTCGTGTTTCAAATGATTCCAGTGCGCGTAATAGATGGGATATCGAAGGGCACGCAGGCGGAATGAGCACCGCCGGAGTAGGAGGAGCAATCACAGGAAAAGGAGCAGACCTTTTCATAATTGACGATCCTGTTAAGAATGCAGAAGAAGCAAACAGTAGGACACACCGAGAAAAAGCACATGCTTGGTATCGTTCAACAGCATATACAAGGCTCGAACCTGACGGAGCTATTATAATCATTCAAACAAGGTGGCATGAGGATGATCTGTCAGGGAGGTTACTGTCAGAAGAACCTGATAAATGGGAAGTGATAAGCTTGCCTGCAATTGCAGAGGAAGGAGATCCTTTAGGCAGGATGCCAGGTGAGCCACTGTTTCCAAGGCGTTATGACAAGGCCAAACTTATGGAAGGCAAACAGACCCTCGGATCGTATTGGTTCAGTGCTTTGTATCAGCAGCGACCACAGGATGAAGAAGGAGCAATCTTCAAACGTCAGTATTTCAAGTACTTTGAAGTAACACCGGACGAATACATTTTACATACTGGAGACAATACTAAAAACATTCAAAAGACAAAATGCAAAATCTTTCAGACATGTGATCCTGCAGCCAGTACCAAGAACACTGCTGATTATTTCGTATTGGCGACCTGGGCACAAACTCCAGATAATGAACTCCTCCTTGTGGATCTCATCCGGACAAGACTTGAGGGACCAGAACAAATAAACTTGTTTAAAACTGCTTTCTCAACCTGGTCCCCGGTATTCCAGGCGGTTGAATCAGCCGGTGTGGGTAAAACACTATATCAAATGTTGGTAAGAGAAGGCCTTCCGATTCGTGAGTTAAAGCCGGACAAGGATAAGGTTACAAGGGCCTTACCTGCAGCTGCGAGGATGGAAGCAGGGACAATCTATTTTAAACGCGGTGCTCCGTGGCTTGTGGACTACGAAGACGAGCTAACAACATTTCCAACCGGTGCGCATGATGATCAAGTCGACGTCACCTCCTATGCAGTTCAAAATATTTTTAAACAAAAGCCGAAGATCCCCAAATTTGCCCCGGGTTTCGGTCTTTCTATGGGTGGAGGTTTCGGTCTTTCAGTCACACACATTTGAGAAACCAGAGGTGTAAAACTGTATCTCTGTCATGATCTGCACCGGGATGGATATGGCGTTGTATGTACAAACAAATGTCCAGAATTCCGAAGGTGTACCAAAACCAAGCTGTCTCTTTTAATCTACGCAGTCAGCATCGTTTGTGGAGCAATGGGACGAGGTGAGGAAGCGGGTGCAAAGGCTGATTGTTTTGATATCGAGGAGATAAAACCGGACGCTTACATAAATGAGATTATTTTCTCTGATGGTGACACTAACAAAGCTTTTGAGATTACCTGTATGAAGCCTGGGTGCAATAACAGATTCCCTGTGACAGAATCACAATGGAACAAGTTCAACGATGTTTATTATCGAAAGTATGGCCGGTTTATGCTTCCCTATTGCTCCAAACAATGCCAGGAAGAACACCTTCGTGAACTGTCCCCTGGTAAGTCTATTTTATTAGTCACTGTGGATCTTGACGAAGACAGGAAATATACATCAACGAATGTTTTTGATGCTTCCGGTAATCCTGTAGCAGGCACGCCATAATTTCAACTTTCCTTTAAATAGTTTAACGTTTCAAGTTTCAACTGTGATTCAAGTATGTATGACCGTCGGAACTGGTCGCTCGTGTTGGTTCCAAATACGACTAAGGAATTAATACGAGAGACCGCAAAAACACACAACATGAAATTGTGGGAAGTGGTCGATAGATCCCTCCAGGAATTCACAATTGACATTGAGGAAGAAACATGAACACAAACAACACCAAGAAACTAGAGGAAAGTTTTGACAATTTTAAAGAAGAAGTTGTCAACGATTTTCAGACAAAACTGGAAGAGTATAAACAGCATGTCAAGCAGCGTGAGTTTGACAAAGGTGTGAAATCCCTCCAGGAAACACTCCCGGATATTGAGAACCTAAAAATCACTAAATCAAATGCTGATCACGTGGTTAACCTGTTCAAGTGCCTGGAACGCTTCGAAGGCAATCCTAGTAACTGGCAATCGAACTGGGACGCCACTGCAATCAAGACAACTGGTGCAGGGTTCGGATTTGATGAGCAGATGAGTTATACCATTTACTATCTGGCAAGGTTTGCAGCTGCTCACGAGAAGCTCACAGAAAAGAAAGACGACCTGTACAAGATCATCACCGGAGTAAACTGAACATGAAAGGGATAAAGCTCTATGGTGAACCTCTGAATGAGCCTGTACAGATCAACAGCACCACACAGAGGATTGATACCAGGACGCAATCTATTATCAACGAGGCTGTTAAAAGCGTAGTTGAAGATCACAAGACACAGTCCTTCAATGATAAGAAAATGCGTGTCGAAGTAGGCAAGGAACATGTAACTCGTGAGGGTTCCAATCCTGATGTGGTCGATACTGACTTTGTGGTAAAAGAGATCATAAACCCGGAGAATATGACCGGCGTTCCGATCCTAACCATGGTAACGGATAAGAAGAAATAACCAATTTCACTTTTTTTTGATACGTTCCGGGAGGTTTTATATTGACAGGTGAGACCATAGAAAAGTTAGTAATTCAAATACAGGCTGATATTGACAAAGCACAAAGAGATCTTGATGAGGCGAGACGTTCTATTAGACAGATGGGAGACGAGGCCGATAGAACCGGACAACGGATGAATGTGTCAGGTAAGAAGATCGGTGCAGCTCTTGCAGCTGTGAAGTACCATGCTGTCGCCGCTGCCGCTGCACTTAGTGCCGTGGGGTTCAAGACTATTCAGACAGCAGGAACAGCTGAAGAGATAGAGAATAAATTCAATGCTGTATTCAAAAGTACAGCTGAAGAGTCACGCAGATGGGCCGAAACGTTCTCCAATACGGTAGGCAGGTCCACAATAGAGACTCTTAAAAATCTGTCAACCTTCCAGGATACATTTGTACCCCTGGGATTTGATAGAGAGGAAGCTGCACAACTCTCCGAGCAACTGACACAGTTATCCGCCGACCTGGCATCCTTCAACGACAAAGCAGACGCTGAAACCATAGAGGCACTGCAATCGGCACTTGTGGGCAATCACGAGACGATGAAACGTTACGGAGTTATCCTTACTCAGACAAGATTAGACCAGGAACTCCTTAATATGGGCATTGAGAACGGTGTTCAGGGAGCCACAGAACAACAGAAAGTAATGGCAAGGTTAAATATCATTATGGGTTCTACAAAGGACGCTCAGGGCGATGCTGCACGGACTGCAGACGAATACACCAATCAAATGAAGGCTCTTAAGGGTAATATCCGTGATGTTATGGCAGAGGCCGGTAAGGAGGGAATGGAGGACCTGACTCAAACACTTGTGGAATTCAATGAATGGGGTACTTCAGGTGGTTACGACCGCATGACAGAAGGAATTGAGGATATCGCAAGTGCAACTGCAAAGGTAGCCAGTGCAGCAGCCGAGGCAGCAAAGTTTGTGACTGATTTCTATACCGCCGCAAAAGTGTGGGATAAAGGCCTGGAATTGCCTGAAGGTATGACTATTCAAGATCAGATGTATCCCAGTTCAGGAACAATGAATATCGAACCGACTCTTGATCTGTTGAGTCTATCCGAATCTGAGATTGAAAAGATTAAAAAGCAACTTGCAGAGGTTGAACAAACTCACAAAGAGATCACAGAAGAAATGGAAAAACAAACTCAGGAACTTGCGAAACAGAACAATTCAATTCCAGATTGGGCCGGACACTCCGACTATATTCGTGAACAACTTGCCGCCACAGGAAACAGAAACATAGGTGAATTAATGGGGAATACTTCTGTAGAAAGTTTCGATACGGTGGTCACGAACACACGGACAATGGAACAAAACGCAGGTGGTGCAATCTCGACCAGTTTGGCAGATATTAATAGAACCGGATTTAACACCGTGTCTCAGAAACTTGACAAACTTAACACCGATGTGGTTAATGCTGTGAATAACATCAAGATTACAGCAGCAACTGGTAGTCACAGAGGAGGGGCCACCGATAGCGATATTAGGGCAGCCTTGCGAGAAAAGCCTATATTGGACAATATAGATATTAAACCAAGGATAGGATAATGTTATCTTACTTAATCTATTTTTTAAGTTATAGTGCTATAAATATTCAATAATACAATAAGAGCAAGATAAACAGCAATTAACAGTACTATAATTTTTATCGTTATTTTCTTATTTTCTTGCATTGTGCCTTGGTGATACATATATACAATAAAAACCTACTGTGATATATAGTAACACAGTTCCTTATTATAATGCTCAAATATGTCAAAAAAAGAACTATTTTTGTAGTCACATCTTTTACAAAAAGCGTATGCTGCAAGGACTATCTAAAGTTTTTAAGTGGGCCTAACCGGATTCGAACCGGTGACCGCTCGGTTATGAGCCGAGCGCTCTAACCTGGCTAAGCTACAGGCCCAACATGAAAAAAGTTTGAAGCGCCGCAAACAGGGCTCGAACCTGTGACATTCTGGTTAACAGCCAGACACTCTACCAACTGAGTTATTGCGGCTCTCGTCATGGCGCTCAGGCGCGAATCCCTCTAATGCACTTATTGCTTTTAAACCTTTTGATTGCATAAAATTTTACCTTTTTTTGAAAAGGCAACTTTCATCATAATGATGATTACATATTCTTTAACATATATGTTCCAGTAGAAATGCAGGGGTAGAAATACCAGTCTAGCTTATAAACAGTAACTCCTTGTAGTTACATTTACATAATTGTCGTAATGACCTGAAATCAACCCTCAGTTAATCCTCATTATTGTTTTCCTGATGGTCGGATACTATACTGATGAACTCCCCACAGTGCGGACACGTCTGTTTATCAGTAAGTTTATTCATATCAATACTGAACATGCCCCTCTTGATAAGCAATTCACCACATCTTGGACAGAACGTATTCTCATATTCTGTACCTGGGATATTACCCAGATACACATAATGCAGACCCTCCTTTCTGGCGATATCATAGGCCATTTCCAGAGTTTTAATAGGAGTAGAGGGGATATCCTGCAATTTGTAAAAAGGATGGAAACGGGTAAAATGAACAGGTGTATCGGAACCAAGATTGCTGTATATCCATTTTGACATTTCTTTTATCTCTGCAGGTGAATCATTAAGAGTTGGTATAACTAGAGTTACAACCTCCACATGCATTCCAAGCTCCTTTGCATGTCTTGCAGATTCAAGAACAGGAGCTAATTTTGCACTTGTTATATCTCTGTAAAAATCCTCTGTGAAAGCTTTAATATCAACTCTGAATGCATCCAGATAAGGAGCTATCATCTCCAATCCTTCCCTGGTAATATATCCATTGGTAATATACGCAGTGGCAAGCCCTTTTTCCCTGGCCAGTTTTGCGCATTCATAGGTATATTCAAACCAGATAGTAGGCTCATTGTAAGTCCAGGCAATTGTTCTTGCTCCGGAGCTCACGGCCCTTTGAACAGCCATTTCAGCACTCATTTCAATAGCATTGGCCTTATCTATGTCTATCTGGGATATGGTCCAGTTCTGACAATGCTTACATCTGAAATTGCATCCGATGGTTCCAAGCGAGTATGCAAGAGAACCGGGATGAAAGTGAAATAGAGGTTTTTTCTCGATTGGATCAAGTGCCTCACTGGAAACGACATTATAATTCAATGTATAAAGAGTACCATCTCTGTTCTCCCTTACAGCACAGAACCCCCGCTTTCCAGGCGATATAGTGCATCTGTGACTGCAAAGCTTACATCGTACCTTACTATCATCAAGCTTATTATAAAGCATTGCTTCCCTGATCATCAAAATTCCCCGATATAGAGTTTAAACTTCATCATTGATGAATATAATGTTAAAACAACATATCGGAGTGTACCAGGTTATGCAAGTAAATTCAAATGTACATCAAAAATAGTCTTTGTAACATTGAGCTTGATATCTTCGCCGGGATTACCTACAAGGTAAAATACAACAGTTGAATCATTCGAGCTTATTGAATACTCTGAAGGATCAATATCTCCGTCATCTGCAAGTTTTTCAAAAAAAGTTACCCAGGAGACAGGATATGATGTTTCAACTGTAATAGTCATATCAGTGAAAAGTGCTTCTTCCCAGTAAAGAGAATCAGAACCATTTGTAGTAAAATGCAGTTCTTGAATTGAATTGCTGCTCACAGACCTTTCTTGACCGCTGAGTTCTATCGCATTTATTTCCATAGTAATATTATCTCCATCTGTTCTTTTCAGATAGACCTGGGGTTCAAGACGCATAAGTGAATACTCTTTTTGTGAGAGTAACAAAGCACCGTTCTCATATGTGAATCGCTGGTCCACAAAATAATTGTTATCAGAATCATAACTAACAGTTCCAAGATTCCGGAGGAACGAATTACTATTATAGGTAAGGCCGGGTGTTGTAGCAACTATATTCATATCAAACTCAGCATCATTTACTGCCAGTTTGCCACTTGATCGCCCGTAATTGATAATCGGTAAAGAGCCTCCACCCATTCTTACAGGAATACTTCTAGAAAGAACCATTGAAGGCTCTGTTCTTGCATAAACAGAGAGCATATCAATTTCATTTTTCATTCCTGCCATGTCATACATAACATCGCTCATATGTGATTGTTCTGAAGAGGTTTTCCATTCAGGAACATATTCAACGTACACAACAGTCATTAAAGATACAAAGATACCAAGAAGAAGAACAGCAGATACCACAGCTGAGATCGCACTTTCACATGACATCATATTTTTACTGTTCATTTAAATACCTCTTTTGAATTATAACATTTCAAGAGTTCTTTCATATCGAATCTGCGTAATATCGAACTCTTGACAGGATTATTTTAGCATCTGTGTTATTTTTTGCTCTCTTTTTTCCTTCCACATTTACTTCAGATGAATAATGAAAATAACAGGTAAGCTATAGACATCATAATAATCGAATGCTTGAATCCTGAATGTATCGATCCACTTCCCATTTTTCCTGCGACAAGACCTGAACAGAAACCCTGGATCATTGCTGCATGGAAAAAGATCAAAGTATATCTATCAAGATCGAAATCCGATGTGAATGTCAGACCTGCAACAGCATCTTCTGTTGATGCAGGCATGACAGGCAGGAAATAAGCTGCCAGTATATATACAATGAAGAGAAAGACCATGAACGATATATAAATAATGAAAACATAAACGAACATTTCTGCATTACGTTCTTTCTTAAGCTGTCTCTGTATATCGGCATCGTGGGCTGCTATTGTCAGCACACTTTTGATATCACTGGTTGCTTCATTGGCCTTGATGATCAGATTGATAATACGTCTTGTCATGTCTGTACGTATCCGTAGCTCGAATTTCTTCAATGCATCGTCCAGCTTCGTACCCCATGAGATATCATTGACCAGACGTTTTACCTCTGAGTGAAGGACCCCTATTTTTAACTGCATACTCATGGCAATAGCATCCACAAGCAAAATACCGGCCTCATTGATACTTGCAAGATTATTAAGAAAATCCGGAATGCTCGATTCGATCTGATTTATGCGATAGGTCCGTAATTCATCAAATATAACGAAAGGAACCAGAAGAATGATCATAGCAATAAAAATGTGATCATCGATGACACTTACAGTAAGAATATTAAAACTGTTAAAATAGATGATATTTGCAAAATTAATGTAATCCTGTATGGTAAAAAAGAAATAAGCTAAAGCAAGAGGAAAAGTTATTATCAGGATGTATGAGGGATTATTTGTAAAAAAACTAAAAGGATTCATAACCTTATCAATAAATTTAATGAAACGAGTATAATAACGCATTTTTTTCCTTTTTTTCTCCTCGTCTGCAGTCCCTTCTTTTATAGGTACGTGTGAGAAATTATCCAGTTTCTTTTCCACAACATAGAAATCAGGTATCCTGGGATTTTCGTTTGTAAGAGAATTGAGAAGCAACAGAAAAACTACTGTTCCCAGCGGAATTATGATATATACTATCAAGTCGAGTATGCTTACAGAACTTGAGTTCACAAGTCCGAGTACTACAAGTATGGTTATCAAAAAAAGAGGACCTGCAACAAATGCGGATATATATACTTCTGCCAGTACTCCAAGGGTCTCAAAAAATATTTTCTGTTCTTTGGTGGCTGTGAGACGATATTGATCATTCTTGGCCTTGAGATAGGAGCTGATATCACCACCACTTGTAACAATAGATGTAAGGCCATCAAGAAAATCCTTGAACTTTTTTGAGGGAGCCCTTTGTCCTGCCCTGTCAAGAGCTTCCAGCAGATCCGTCCCATAGTATTCCATATCCTTTACAATAAATCCTATCTCTTCTGCGGAAGTACCATAGATGTGGTAATTCTGGGCCAGAGATTTCATGATGTCAAGCAGATTCATTCCTCCGCCATTACTCATGGCATAAAGATATGCTGTAGTATGCGGAAGCGACTGGTTTATGAGTGCACTGCGTATATTGGCCTGAACTTCTGGTATGGACATGAAAATATAGTATGTAAGGGAAAAAGCAATGATGGCAAATATAACTGCAAGAACCGCGCTTATCAGAATGTGAAAATTTGCTGCAACCCAGAGATGAACATTTTCAATACCTAACATAGAAGGCCTGATATCACTTAAAAGATAATATCCGATGAGCAAACCAACAAAACCGGAAAGCATGGCCATTAATAGAGAAAAGAAATATATCTGAGCTATATATTGCTCTATAAGCATACCCATGCCGGCTTTACGTATCATTAGTCTCTGCTCATCATAACGCCGGATATGTTTGCGCACAAACCTTCCGAATATCAGATAAGAAACAGAATCTATAATGTTCATTTGAAGACACCTACATATTCTGTTCGATCATTGATTCCAGACTATCATTCTCGATGGCATTAAGAATGCCTTCAGGGTTTGCGTCATATGCCTGTACAACCAGAGATATGCTTATGTAATCCCTCATGTTCCTGTCGCGAAGATAATTGAGAATACGTTCTCTTCTTATCAGTTCTTCTGATAGTTCATTCTTGTCCCATCCCCTTGCAATCATGACCTTATTGAGAGTATAGGATTCTCCGCTACGGATGAAAGCATCATTTACCGGATCCCACCTGTAAAGTTCATTTATGCGTATATATCCTGTTTTGGCATCGATACCTGTGAACTCCACCAGACTCTGGGTTCTGCGTACCCTTTTATTCATAACAAAGGTCTGTACCTGAATACTGAGTATATCCAGTGACTGGAGCATAACATGTGGTACGTTAAGAGGTGGACTGTCAAGTCTGTTCACAACTGTTTGGACATCACCTGCATGCATGGTAGAATATGTTGCATGACCTGTAGATATTGCCTGGAAAAGTGTCAGAGCCTCTTCTCCCCTTATTTCCCCAACAAGGATGTATTCAGGTCTTTGCCTCAGGGCCGACCGGAGAAGATCATACATGGAAACCTCACCTGCATTATTCGCATTCAGAGGCTTGCGTGTAACACCTGCTATCCAGTTGTCATGATGAAGCGTAAGCTCCCTGGTATCCTCGATAGACACAACTTTGGACAGTGGGGGAACGAAAAGGGATACTGCATTTAAAAGGGATGTTTTACCTGAAGCTGTTCCACCGGCAAATATGGCACAATCACCATTTTCCATGGCAAGCCAGAAATATGCCATCATTTCAATATTACAGGTATTGAAGTTAATGAGATCAATAGGCGTTATAGGGTCCCCTCTGAATTTCCTGATAGAAAAAGAACTTCCCCTTGTAGTTATCTCTTTTCCAAGAGTTGCCTGTAATCTGGAACCATCCGGAAGAGTTGCATCAACCATTGGTTCACTAATGGAGATATGTTTTCCGCTTTTCTGACAGAGCTTGATAACAAGGGAATTCAGCTCCTCCTCACTGAATGAGATATTAGTTTTGATATTGCGGTACTTATTATGGTATAGGAAAACAGGGATGTCTATTCCATCGCATGAAATGTCCTCTATGTAAGAATCAAACATAAGAGAGTTTATGCGGTCATGACCCAGAAAATTCCTTTTAAGATAATAGAGTATACGATATATAGATGATATTTCCAGATTTGCATGATAACGGTCGAAGAGTGACAGAGCATTTTCCATTAATACAGTTTCTTTATCTTTTTTCGAGTTGACACCACCAAGGCTCAGTATATCCTGCAAATCATCGTAAACCCTTTCAAGTATATCCTTCTCATACAATGTGAGTTTTGGCTCGACAACATAATAATGATATACATTCCCTCTTTCAAGAATGCATACAAAAGAAAAAGGTTCGTTCACCCAGTACCTTTCTACTTCTGTAAAACCTTCCGGAATATCTATTTCCACAAGAGGACCATGCACTCTGGGATCATATTCCGGAAGTTGATCACGTGGATGACGAAGCTGATCAAATCTGGATCTGATATTGCTTAGAAAAACAGATATTTCAGATTTGATATTTTTTGTTACGGATAAGTCATGCCTGTCAGCTTTATCGGTACCTTCTATTTCAGATTCCGGATATGTCATTGCATAATATATAATCAAATCTATATAAAAAGTCTTTGATTTTTATAATAACAAAATATTCGGATATTTAAACTGCTAATAAATATATACCATTTGTTTTATTTAAATTACCAATCAATTTCAGGAAATTTACCAAAATTCTCCTCATATCTTAGCTTCATAATATCCCATGTTGGCAGATCGGTCTGACATCCAATGCTCTGAACTGCAAAAGAAGCAACAGTGGCTCCTACTTTACCACATATTTCCAGCGGATAGTTACGCGTATATGCGAGCAGGAAACCCGCTCTGTAAGCGTCTCCCGCTCCGGTGGGATCAAGTGTCGGCACGCAGACAACCGGTATTGATACTTCATCTCCTCTGTTGTATATCTTACTGCCACTTGCATCATAGGTTACGATCACTGTCTCGATCATATTGAGAATATCATCAAAAGACCTTCCTGTCATATCACAGACACGCTGAATCTCGTGTTTGTTTGTAAAAAGAATGTTAGTGTTCTCAAGGATGCTTTCAAGATTTTCCTTTGAGTACGTTACAAGGTCCTGTCCGGGATCAAAGGAAACAAAAGAGGCTTTTTTAGCGATCCTCGCATTGTAGGTTGAATCCGAGGTTGCAAGGTGTACAAAGTCAACCGACGGCGGATCAAGTTCCTTAAGATGAACGGATGCACCCCAGTGGAAATAAGTACTCTGCTGGTGTTCCCTGTCAGTGAACACAAATGCCCTTGTGCTCTTTTCCTCCGGGAAATGATAAAGTAATGAAAGATCCACATTGTGATTTTCAAGTTCGTCCCTGTATCCGGATGAATCAAAATCCCCCCCTACAGCCGCTATCAATTGAGTATTTCCGCCAAGTGTTGCAATTGCCATGGCAATATTGGCGGCACCTCCTCCATAATATTGATCATAATCTATTATAGGATGTGATTCATTGTGAACCGCGATATTCTCTACATCAAAGAGCAGATCTATGGCAGCATGCCCTACAACTGTTATCATTCTGTCCATATTCTGCACTTCCTTCACTCGAACTCCTCAACATCAACAACAGCAAGAGGAACATCCCTGAGTGCTCTTCCTATTACGGATTTTGCTATCCTTGATGCATGTTCCGGGCTTTCTGCATCAAAGACCTTCATTTCAAGTACTAGTCCCACAATCGCTGTGTTCGCAGCAAGGAAAACACTGCTGAAAGGTTCATCACATGCCGGACAGAATGTTGTTCCTATATCTACTTCCACATAATCGAGCTTGGGATTCAATCGTTTACCTGCTTCTGAGATTGCGACACCGATCGCATCATCTGCTGTATTTACGTCCCGTACCAACCAGGCGGCTTCAAGTGTTACATGATAATTTGACATTAGATCTCTCCGGTATTACATCATTTCTTCTTCAATTTTAGTTGTCATTATATGGTGAATTATATGGTAAATAACACGTTGTCATCAACATCGAACAAGCCAAGTCTCGCTCCCGCATCAAGCCATGCATGTCCGTAACTGAAACAGACAAGAGCATTTACAGGATCATCTATTTCAATGAAATGAAGACCATCTTTATAGTATGAACTTGCCATGTCATAGTAATCACCGGCTACTGTATACATATGAGACTGAGGTATGAGGGCAATTTTTGCTTTTTCGAGGGCTTCCCTTAATAGTCGCTCATATCTCTTAACTTTTTCATTCAGCTCAGCAGCCATAGCATCACATGTGCCTCAACAATGTCATAGTTAATTATCTATTCGCCCCAAAAAGTTTCTTGAACAGCTTGCCACCACTTTCATTATCGGATTCAGTTTTAGTTTCATTTTTGGGCGGACGCGATGGTTTTCTCTTTGGAGGTGGAGTGAAACCCGGGTCTTTCTGTGGTGAACTTTCAACCGGAGTATCCTGTACACCAGAAGGTTCACTTGCATTTGTTGCCGGACTTACAGAAGGTATAGTCCTGTGAACCGGTTCAGGCACGGATGTTAAGTTGGTTTCCTCAAGTAGTTCAGGTGGTGGCGGAGGTGTCATTTCCTTTGTAGCTTTCAGGATATTCACCGATTCTCCACCATGCTTTGATTTCCTGATCCTTATGTCTACAAGTACGGGCCTTTCGATCTCATTACTTACCAGCATGGCAACCCCTGGTGGCAGACGCATTAGTTCTTCTTCAACATAGGAGGTTACGCCTTCAAGACCTTTGCTTATGGCTTTGAGGTCATTGGGATTTGTTACTTTCATTATAACCTGTGTACCGCATTGGGAAAGTACATTCTTATCCACTCGTGCAGGTCTCTGTGAAATAACCATCATTCCAAGACCGAATTTCCTACCTTCGGATGCGATGGTCCTCAGAATATCAGTACTTGCAGTCTTGCTGAATCCTTTTTCCGGAGCATAGTTATGGGCTTCTTCAACAACAAGCATGCCAGGAGGTATGCGGTTTAACTTACGGGATTCAAAGAGCCGGCTACAAAGACTTGCTACGATCATTCCCTGAACCTCCGGTGATACTCCCTTGAAATCAATGACCGCTGCTTTTCCTTTCTGGAAAAGTTCATCTATAGATGTCGGATTAGGAGAAAGGATATTGGTATCCTTTATCTGTTCAAGAACATTTATAACATTCCATTTGGCTTTGCTCTTGTCATTACCCACTTCGAATATTATGTCATCGATGGTATAAGTTTCCATCTCAGCGCGCACCTTCTGTATAGCCTCATACAATATACCAGTGTGCGTGCTGGAGAAATTGTCAGGGAAGATGGATGTCAGATCCCTTACAGTAAGATTCATTCCGTTAAGTCGGAAAAGCTCATCGGCATCAGGATTTATTGCCTTGCTTGCCGGAGTGTAGATGGTAATTGCGGAGCCATAACCTTTTGGTTTCACGCCGAAACGTGAAAAATCTTCTGAACTACCCTCACTTGGTACCTTCAAAGAGGAGTATTCACTATGCGGATCTAATATAAGAAGTGGAATTTTCTGATCGAGCATCTCTTCAAGCAATACAGAAGCTGTATATGATTTACCACTACCCGTTTTTGCCAGTATGCTGCAGTGTTTCTGTACAAGACTATTAACACTGAGCTGAACTTTTATATTTGTTCCTTCAAGCATGCCGATATTCATTTCATTGCCCGTAAGCCCCAGCACTGCCCTTATAAGTCCCTCGTCAGCCGCAAATATGGGGCTTCCGGGACTGAAGGGTATAACAGGTGGTCTTAACATTCCAGTCTCATCCCTTGAACCTATTATCATTACCTCGGCAACTATCTTATCATCATTTTTATTGACACGCTGTCCTTTCATTGCCTCTTCAATGGAAAATGAATCACTGTAACGCTTGATCGCCATTACCTGACCCAGTACCCATGTGTGATCCTTCTCATCCGTTGAAGCATCATGCCATACTTTTACATATGAGCCTCTGTATACTTTTGAGCTGTCAAAAACCATCGCTTTAAATTCAAAGGTTCCTGTTTCTCCAAAAATTAAGCCTACTGAACCTCTTACCATTTTTCATCCCTCAATTTCATGGTCTTCAATATTATGTTTATCATGTATTATTATATCTTCCCTCGTTAATCAAATTCTTCCAGTATCTCAGGAGGAGCCCCTGACAGTCTTACGAGAGCTTCGGCCTCTATAAAATGCAGCGATGCCGGAACCACCAGTATGTGAAGAGGTGGACCAAAATCCACATTCTTTAAATTACGGACATAGTCAGCCTTTACAACAGGCATTTCCGAACCTGCCCTGGCAATACCTACAACAACAGTATTTTCCATAACACCTTCTCTCCTCCTTTTCTCAATCTCAAGAAGCAGATCAAGTGCCTGGTTCACGGTCATATAGCCCTTTTCCTTATCGATATCCAGGAAAACAAGAGTGTGCATGTTGTGTTCTTTGTTAAGTTTAATAGTATCATAAGGTGTTTCGGAAATGATCGTATTTCCGCGGCTGCTTGTGTATGGGTGGGGTATTGTGGATGCTTTTCCAAAACGATAGTTCTGTAACCCGGAAAGACCGCATATTGCCGAAGCAATGGAAGCTCCGTGGATGAGCCTGGTTTCAATCCCAAGAGCCTTTGCTCTGAGGCGCAGGTCAACATGGGTAGTTGAAACCATGGTATCTCCTCCTGTTAAAAATACCACGTTCTTATCCCGGGCTTCGGCAAGCCATTCAGGAGAGATCTCTACATCCTCTCTTGAAAGTACATGAACCTCTTTGCCGTAAAGATTTTCAAGTTCTCCTACATTTGTACCCATCAAAGTTGATGTGTAAAATTCAGCAAATATCACATCAGCATTTTTTATAGCTTCAAGTCCTTTCAGGGATATATCATTCTTATCAAAAAGACCAAGTCCTGTGAAAGTAAGCATAATCCGCACATATGTCTTTATGGGTTAAATGTTTTGAGAATGATATTATTGTGAATAATACATTGCAAGATACGAGACTGTACTCGAAATGTTTTTATAGAACCACATACAGTTAGTTTCACTCATAGAGAATACTGATATATTTACTGATTATACAATTGGAGGTTCCAAGTCATGGCAGGATATGGTAATAAGCAGCAACAACCTATGGTCATTGTCGACCCAAGCAAAGAACGTACTACAGGAAAAGACGCATTATCAATGAACATTGCTTCTGCAAAAGCAGTTGCAGGTATTATACGCACAACCCTTGGTCCAAAGGGAATGGACAAAATGCTTGTTAACATAATGGGTGACATTACCCTTACTAACGATGGTGCTACGATCCTTGAGGAGATGGAAATAGAACACCCTACAGCAAAAATGATCGTTGAGGTAGCAAACACCCAGGAAAAGATCGCAGGTGATGGTACTACCAGCGCGGTTGTCATGGCAGGTGCCCTGCTTGAGAAGGCACAGAAACTAATAGAAAGTGGAGTTCACCCGACTGTCCTCGTTAAAGGCTATACAATGGCTTCAGAAAAAGCTCTTAAGGTCCTTAATGACTATGCAGTTACCGTAGAAAAGACAGACAGGGAAATGCTTGAAAGAATCGCAAATACTTCAATCACCGGAAAAGCATCTGAAATGGCAGGAGACTACCTGTCAAAGATCTGTGTTGATGCTATTTACGCTATTGACAATGATGGTGAGGTAAATGTGGATGATGATATTGTAATGTCAAAAGAAGTAGGTGGCACTATCCATGATACCGAACTCATTAATGGTATAGCTATCAGAAAGGAAGCACTTCATCATGAAATGCCCCGCCGCATCGAAGAAGCAAAGATAGCTCTTATAGACACTGAGCTTGTATTCTCCAAGACCAGTACAAAATCCAAGCTACATGTAGACCGTGCAGAACAATTGATGGACTTCAAGGAAAGAGAAAAAGCGAACTTCAGAAGCCTTGTACAGAAGATAATTGATACTGGTGCAAATGCAGTATTCTGCTCAAAGAACATAGATGATTACGCACTTCACTTCTTCAAGGAAGCAAATGTATATGCTACAAGGCGTGTCAAAGAAGAAGACATGAGAGTTCTTTCACATTCAACCGGGGCATCCCTTGTAAGGAATGTAAATGAAATTACATCCAGTGATCTTGGACATGCAGAACTTGTGGAGCAGGAAAATGAATATGAAGAGAAGACCTACATTAAGGGCTTCAAAAACTCTAGGACCATGACAATTCTGATCAAAGGTGGTTCCGAACATGTCACTGACAGTGTAGAGCGTGTTTTTGATGACGCACTTCATGTGGCAAAATCTGTCTATGAAGACGGAAAGATAGTACCTGGAGGTGGCGCTTCAGAAATAGAAGTATCACAGGCTCTCAGGAACTATGCGTCTTCTATAGAAGGACGTGAACAACTTGCAATCATAGCATTCGCCGATGCTATCGAAGAAATTCCTAAAGCAATTGCAGAGAACTGTGGTTTCGATGCTATTGACACAATTATAGACCTGCGCTCAATGCACGGCACTGTAAAGAACGCCGGCCTAGATATTGAAACAGGCGATGTTGTAGACATGTTTGCAAAAGGCATAGTTGATCCTCTGAGGGTTAAGACCCAGGCGATCAAATCAGCTGTCGAAGCTGCAGTTATAGTTCTGCGTGTCGATGATATGCTTCGTGCCAGAGAACAGGAAATGATGGATGTAAAACCTGAGCACAACATACATAATTACGACATGAGCGGAATGATGTAAAGAGATAAGGTTCTCTTTACCTTTTTTTCTAAACCATTCTTTTTTTACAGATTTTTTATATCGCTAAGTTCAGAGAATTCAATAATCATATGTTAATATAGAAATGATTAATCATGATGATTTTACAAAAAACATATATAATATCAAAACATGTAGTATCATGATAAATCATGACAGAAAACTACTACAACAACAACATAGATCTCCACAAGTTTGCCGGAATACTAACCACCTTTGCTACTGCAATGATGGTATATTATTCTCTCATGGCATGACCTGAAGCTCTGCCATGATATAACCTTCTTTATTCTTCTGTATCAAATCTGTTCTCATTATCATTCCCGTACAGTGCGAATTATTTTTCCTTTGGAATCAGACACATGGAGTATTTATTATGATTAATCATTATAAACCCCACAACACTTATATAGTTTGCAGATATAATACATCATGATAAATCATGACAGAAAACTACTACAACAACAATATAGATCTCCACAAGTTTGCCGGAATACTAACCGCCTTTGCTACTGCAATGATGGTATATTATTCTCTCATGGCATGACCTGAAACTCTGCCATGAGAAATTCAATTATTTCAATTATTATTTTCCTCCGATACCATCATTTTTAATTTATAAGAGATTTATAATTTATTTTATACACCGTTTTATTATCAAAGTTCATCGTCCGAGAGGGCATAAAATTTTTTATAATCCTCGATTGCCTTTCTGGCCTGTTTGGGATATCGTTCAAGCATACAGTTCAAAAACTCATCTCTTGAAGTAAACTCCTTCATCCTGTTTATTATTTTTCTTGCATATTCTTTCGAAAGAGCATTACCTTTCTGGATCTCAAAAGTAAGACACAGTGCTTCCTGAGGGAAATATTTTCTGCGAATGTAAGGCGCCACTGAACCCAGAAGCACATCATGATCAAGGCGGCTGAATGCAGGCACACCAATTCGATCCAGCCTTGAAGCATCGGTCAGCTTTTCAAGATTTTCAGCGGAGTAGGAATGTATTTCAATATAGATCTCCGGCTTCAATTCTTCTACAGCTTCAATAATAGGTTTACCTATATCCGTAAAATAATTTTTATTAAGTGTCGAAACATAATTTCCCCTGCTTACAAGGGGGATAACTGCAAGAGTTCCTTGCTTCGGAACTTCAATGTTCTCAAGAATATCCGTAGTATCCTTCCATTCTTCCCCATGCAGTCCTGCTACAAATAACCTTACAGGTTTTCCTTCTCCGAGTATCCTGTATGACATGAGATCACTTTTTTTGCATACTGTTCTCAAGTTCATTTGACAGTTCTGAAAGGGTCAGAAACTTTTTGGGCAACAATGTATATCTCCTGTCTGTCCGAATCCAGAACATCAAGGATCTTAACCCCAAAGGACTCTATTTTAGCTAGTATACGTTTAATGTTCTTCTGTTTTCCCATCTTTATCACCTGAAGCAATTTTCCATTATTTCTGAGAAGCGGCAATAATCTTTCAAGAGCTTCCAGGGAGCCAATTGGTTCAAGGGTCATATCACTCAATATCACATCAAAAGGTTCCTTTGATATCTCGTCCAGAGGTATCTGGAATACATCACCGAACATAACAGATACATTATCCTTTTCAGTTTCAACTTTGTCCAGTTCTGTGCTAAAATCCCTGCTGTATTCAATGCCTTTGACAAAAAATGCGATCTTCGATGCACATATAAGAAAACCCCCTGCACTAGAACCGAGGTCAAGTACTCTGTCACCTTCACAGATAAGCCCTGTTGCATCTTGTATCCTTTTGAGCTTGAAATACCCTCTGGGCATATCAAGTCCTTCTTCCACATCAATCTCTGCCCCGACATTGATATCTTTTGAAGGTTTTTTTACAATGATATTGTCTACTTTGACATTACCATTGAGAATTGCAGATTTCGCCCTGCCTCTTGACTTAAAATATCCGGTATCTACAAGATATGCATCCAGTCTCATGATTCAAATAATATGGAACTGTACTATTTATATTATCAGTTTCAATAAACGAAAAAGCCACATTTAGTTTAAATTTGTTAAAGGAACAGAATATGATCAGGAAATTCACTTCACTTTTTCCACTCTGGGCGGTTATCTTCTCTGTAATAGCTTTTGTCTTCCCATCAGCTTTTTCTCCCTATAAGGATGCTATCACTCCTTTACTTGGTGTTGTTATGTTCGGTATGGGGATCACCCTTAGAGCAAATGATTTCCTGCTTGTGCTCAAAAGACCAGGAGTTATTGTCCTTGGAACGGCAATGCAGTATCTGTTAATGCCATTAATAGCATTCATCCTGTCCCTGATCCTCGATCTGCCTGTGGAGATCATGACAGGAATGGTATTGCTTGGAGCCTGTCCCGGAGGAACTGCTTCTAATGTTATATGTTATCTTGCAAAGGGAGATGTGGCTCTTTCGATAACTCTTACATTTGTCTCTACATTACTGGCCTTTGTTCTTACCCCTGCGCTCACATGGCTCTACATAGGTCAGGCTGTGCCCGTTGAAGTCGGAAACATGATGTTAAGTATCGTAAAAATCGTATTGATCCCTGTGACACTGGGAATCATGATCAACACATTATTCGGCAGGCGTATAAAGAGTATCAGACATACATTTCCTGCCCTCTCGGTGGCCACCATTGTCTTCATAATTGCCATAATAATAGCCCTGAACAAAGAAAATATACTTATTGCGGGCCCACTGGTGATATTGGCGGTTGTTCTCCACAGTGCATTCGGTTTTACCGGGGGTTATTCCCTTTCAAAAATACTTGGACTCGATGAAAGGGATGCAAAGACCCTTGCCATTGAGGTCGGCATGCAAAACTCCGGCCTCAGCGTCGCACTTGCAGTAGAATACTTCTCATCCCTGGCTGCACTACCCGGTGCTCTGTTCAGCATCTGGCATAACATCCTGGGTTCCGCGCTGGCAGCATACTGGTCATCCGACAGGGACAAAACTGGTTTATAGAATGCATACCGATTGTTTTCCCTGACGGTGATGATTTGTTAAAGGCAATAATATTCGATATGGATGGTGTGCTCGTTGACTCTATGTCATACCATGCAGAAGCAGTACAACATATCTTCGATGAGATAGGTGTTGAGATGGATAAAAAGGACATCTTCGAAAGAGAAGGAGAGAGAACCGTGGATATCATGGAATTCCTGCTTCAGAAAGCAACAGGAGATGCATCAAAATACGACATATCCGATATCGTTAAGAAATATATTGCCGAATTCAACCGGATCGTTGAGCTGAAGGTTTTTAATGGTATGCAGGAATGCCTCAACATTTTGAAGGGAAGATTTGACCTTGCTGTGGTATCAGGTTCAGACAGACCTATTGTTCATGACATCGTGAAATCACAGTATCCGGATATATTCAGGGAGATCGTCACTGCAGACGATGTAGAACAGGGAAAACCAGAACCTGATCCTTACCTCAAAGCAGTTGAAGGCCTTGGCATCTCAAAAGATGAATGTCTTGTTGTGGAAAATGCCCCTATGGGAGTTGAGGCTGCAAAAAAGGCAGGTCTTTGCTGCATAGCAGTACCTACCTATCTTGATCCCGGAAAGTTCCATCAGGCAGATATGGTGGTTAAAGACCATCCACAACTGATCGAATTCCTGTCGGGACTTGACAATTCTTATGATTGTGCTCAGTCCTTAAATTCATAATTACATTTGATGCCGCTCTCATCTGAACAGAGATTGCAAGAAACACATCTGGATACCTCCGTTTCACCATTACGCATCTTCGTGACAAGATCAGGTTCACATATTAGCGGACGACACAATGAAACCATATCAGCATGTCCCTCTGAGATCATCTGTTCCATAACAGCCTTTGATCGCAGCCCGCCTACAAGTATAACAGGAATATCTATGGCTTCTTTGATCATTTTAGAGTAATTCCTGTAATATGCCTCTTCTTCAGGTTTATCGATCTTCGTCCTGAACATCTCCTGTCCCGCATCAACAATTCCACCACTGACCTCAATAGCACAAACACCATTTGCAGCAAGGATCTTTGCTATCTCAACGCATTCAGGAGCATCAAGGACATTCTTTGTACCTCTGGGGAAACCGTCTGTGGCATTAAGTTTGACAAATATCGGGAAATCGTCACCGATCATCTCGCGTATCCTTTCTATTATGTCCACAACGATCTGTGTTCTTTTCTCCGTGGAGCCTCCCCACCTGTCTCTGCGTCTATTGGTATAAGGAGAAATAAAATTGCTTAGCAGGAATCCATGGGCACAATGTAGTTGCACGGCATCGAAACCTGCTTCTTTAGCCCTTCTGGCAGCGTTGGCAAAATCCTCTATAGTCTCAAGGATCTCTTCGTCGGTCATTTCTTCAGGCGTTACACCATTTGTTTTTATGGTTACTGCTGAAGGAGCAAGAATTACAGGGTTATCGGCACTTAACATTGTCTGCCTGCCGCCATGCACTATCTGTAATGCGATCTTGCTGTTGAACCTGTGAACTGCGGAAACTATGCTTTTGTAAGGTTCTATCAGTCTGTCAGCATAGATACCCTGCTGCAGATGATCACTTTTTCCTCCGGGATTTACGTACGCATATCCTGTTATGATAAGTCCCACATAATTACGTGCAAGATTTTCGTATAGATTTTCTATCCGTTCAGTTGGAGTACCATCAGGTTCTGCCATCCATTCATGAGTGGCTGAACGTACAAAACGATCTGGTACCTCCATATTACCTAATCTTATAGGTTCGAATAACATAGAGAACTAATTAATAGTGGTGACTTATATGTTTTTCTTGGTCAGCCATATCTTGCGTCTTCAAGTTCTTCTTTAATAGACTCGTTATTCATCCTGAATATTAGCATCGAAATAAACAGCAGAGCAAAAGCCAGCATGTTAACCATAAGTGTCAATTGAAGTGATGTACCTTCAAGTCCGCCACCACTCCCTCCGTAGGAAGACCCCCCGAACATAAGCGGATGTGCCGAACGCCAGAGTCTTATGGAAAAAAAGCTCAGGGGAACAGAAATAAACCCTACTATACCGAATACGGATGCAAGACGTGCTCTTTTCTCCGGTTCCTCAAGAGCCTGACGAAGCATCAGATAAGCCAGATATACAAGGAAAAGTGCAAGAGAAGTTGTAAGACGTGGTTCCCATATCCAGTACCATCCCCATGTAGCCTTTGCCCATATGGAGCCTGT
>JAASSR010000078.1 GCA_021767785.1 Methanolobus sp. | reverse complement strand
AGTTTTGACATAAGTGCCCACTTTTTGGGCAGTGTAACCACATAAGTGGATTTGCCTGTAATCTGCACTTTTCTTGTATCCATCTGTTTTCACAACCCGGAAGAATGTTAGGACTATGAGCCGGCTTATGTCTATAAAGTTTACCTTAATAGAAATATAGAGACTATGAAAACTATATAGACAACAGAAACTGATCATTCATCTTTAAATACAGGAACACTGAAATAAAAAGTGCTTCCTTCGCCGAGAATTGATTCAACCCAGATCTTACCTTCATGTTGATCGATTATATTCCTGGCAATAGCCAGCCCCAGACCGTTTCCTCCGTACTTACGGGTAGAAGTGCCATCAACCTGATAGAATTTTTCGAAAATATGACCCAGTTTTTCTTCAGGAATACCCGGTCCATCATCTTTAACATAGAAAATCACCTCGTCATCAGACGGCATCGTACCGATTTCAATATGACCGTTCTTCTCCGTGAACTTTAATGCATTATCTATTAACTTTGTAAGAGCATATGCAAGTTTTTCAGGATCTGCAATTATAAACTGGTCTTTTTCAAGATTTTTTAGTGTATTAACATCTGAAATCTCGAGTTTACCATTAAAGAGCTTACAGGCCATTTCAACGGTTGTGTTGGCACTTGTCTTCAAAAAGTCCAGATTTTTCACTTCACCTTCACTTCTGGCAACTTCCAGAAGATCCTGGATCATCCAGTTCTGCTTTTCCAGAGCTTTAAGGGATTTTCCGAGGAAAACATTACGCTTTTCATCATTACTCTCATCCATAGCAATTTCCACATAACCTTTCATGATGTTAAGAGGTGTGCGAAGTTCATGGGAAATGTTAGCAATAATATTACGTTTCATCTGTTCCAGTTTTTTTATTTCAGTAATATCCTTGGCAACGGCAACATATTTTGTCTCGTTAAGATACTCAACTTTCGCCATACTTAGAATGATAAATTTCAATTTGCCACCCATAGTACTGAAACTCATTTCACCCACCATAGTGTTATCAGTGTCAGAAGATTTAAAAAAAGATCTTATGTCATCTTCACTATTGATAAAGAAGGATTTGATATTGTATCCTATTATATCTTTATCAGCGGATTCTGCAATATGCATGAATGATTCATTGCTGAATTCTATGTTTCCTTCATTATCGGTAACAATTATTCCGTCAAGACTTCCGGAAACGATCTTTGTGAGATAATTGCGCGTTTCAAGTATTTCTCTGGAAGCTTTTTCTTTTTCCCTGATAAGATATCCTATGTGTTCTGCCATATCGTTAAAAGAATTTGCAAGCTGGCCTATTTCGTTTCCGGATCTGATGTTCACCTTACGATCAAGATCACCATCACCGAATGCTTCCACTCCGCCCTTAAGCTCAATTATAGGACGTGCTACAACAGAACCTGCCATGTACGCTACACTGGAACCTGCAAACATAAGCAAAAGAACAAACAATATTAAAGATGTAGTGAATTTTTCCACTGTGGATCTTATGCTTTCCTGGGACACTCCCACATGAGCCTCCCCTGCTTTACCTTCGAGAACAGGATAAGATATGTCACGTATATATCCTTGTTCAGTATCAAGAAGAAGATTACTTGTTCCGCCGTGCGCAGGATTGATACCTTTAAGGTCCACAGGAAAACCATCGCTGAAGGTATGTGCTATTACCTTCCCGTCCTCATCAGTCACAAATACATAGACAACCTCCGATTCGCTCTCCTTTATCGTTTCCACAAGCCATTGAAGACGGACCTGATTATCTGTAAGAATTGGATTTACGCTGTTTTCGGCAAGATTACGAGTAAGTGAAATCCCTTTTTCATTAAGCTCATCTTTCATCATATTAGTTTGTACCACATTAAGATAAGAACCCATGAGAACCCCGAGAATAAGTATAATACCTACAACATTGAGTATCAGCTTTGTTCTGATGCTGAAATTATCAATATATGAAAAAACATCTTCAAGATTATCTTTCATCAATATTTACTCCTTCAGGAATCATCTCTATAAGATACGTATGTATTATGTTCCATTGAGACGAACATGTTAAAGTGAAGATCCCTGAGGATTTTTCTTCCTTCGGGAGAATCATGCATACTTAAAAGGGATGTCGTAATCTTACCTTTCAAACCTCTATCAATATCCGGACGTACAGCAACTGCAGGAACAAGCTGTGGTGGAGAAGAATAGATTATTTTGAGATCCGACGAATATTCCTCCGAATCTTCAACTATATATGCCCACATTATACAGTCGATTTCAGCTCCATCAAGTGTTCCCTGTACTACCATATCAATAAAATTATCCTGACTGTTACTGTAAATATAACCGGAAAAGAAAGAATCGGGTGAATCGTTTATCACAGACTGCATATAATCAGGAACCACTTCACCCTTATTGAAACGATAGCTGTTGAAAGCAAACCTTTTGTTTTGAAGATCATCCAGGGAATCAATATTAAGGTCCTTCCTTGTTATTACATAAGATGAATAACCGATATCACCATGAATTATAGGCACCGCAATTATATCCATCCCAAAAGACTCATGTCCGGAAATATAATCGTCCTCCCTGACAAGAACAAAATCCAGATAACCAGTTTCAAGCAGGTAATTGATTTCTGCAGGATTATCCCGCTGAACAAGTTCAAAATCAAGACCTGTATCCTGTGAAAGATATGTAAGTAGACCCTGATAGTATTCCATAGTAGTTTTGGGAGATGCCATAGAAAATACACCTAAACGCACAGAACGGTCTTTAGTATCTGTTTTTTGAAGAGATTCCGTGTTTTGAAAGGATACCTTATGAGCAACTTCACTTTCAAAACAACCGCTTGAAGCTGTTATTACAACAAAGGTAAAAATCAAAGGAAGTATTAACAAATATTTACCATAATTCCTTATTACCGTGGATCTCATTTTTCAGCTCGCAATATTAGACTTTAGTATGTATAATAGTCATATTAGTATATTATTCTACAATTACCTGTATGCAGTCACTAAACTATATAAATCTTATACTATATAAAAAAAAGCTAATTATATATACTAAATCGTTTTTATCTATTTATTAAGGGTGAGTACAATTGTTAAGATGGAAAGAGTATTTACTGATAGCAGGCATAAGTATAATTTTAATTTCTATCATATTCATAACAGGTCAACCGGATACTGACAATAATGAAATTGAACCGGAAGGATCAATTGAATCTCATGATTATACAGTAACTACAACAGAAAACGAACTGGATGATTCTGAGTCAGTAGCCAATAAGATATTCATCAAAGGCTCTGATACGATTCTTCCTGTGTCTAATGCAGAATCAAAAGCTTACATGAAACTCCATCCGGAAACAGACATCATAGTTATAGGAGGGGGATCTTCTCTTGGAATTGCAAGTTTTATGGAAGGCGAGGTTGAAATAGCCATGGCCTCCAGAAAGATAAAAGATTCCGAAATAGAAGAAGCAACGGAAAAAGGAATCCAGCCTGTTGAAACCATAATCGCATGGGATGGAATTGCTGTTATTGTGAACAAAAATAATCAACTCAATTCTTTGAGCCTCGGACAGTTAAAAAAAATATACACAGGAGAAGTAACAAACTGGAAAGATGTCGGAGGAGCTGATGAAGAAATAGAAGTGCTGGTAAGAGACGCCAGTTCCGGAACTTATGCTTTTTTCAAAGAAAATGTGCTGGAAAACAACGAATACACATCAGACGCATTTACAGAGCCAAATACCGAAGCAGTTGTCAGGGAAGTTGAATCAAACAGTTCAGCCATAGGTTATATCGGACTTGCATATCTTGATGATAGTGTTAAGACCATCGGACTCGGTACTGGAGATACTATTGCCTATCCGGAAACAGAATCAATCCTGAAAGGAGAATACCCGCTTTCAAGACCTCTGCAATATTATACTAATGGCGAGCCCCGGGGCCATTTAAAAGATTATATTGATTTTGTGTTGAGTGACCAGGGGCAGGAGATCATTGAAGATGTCGGTTATTTGCCGATTGCCTGAGACGTAAATGCTATACAAGGAATAATGAAAAAGGAAAGAATAAGTTAAAGGAGTGAATCCGGGCCAATCTTCCCACTTCTTATCATATGATCTGCAAGTACAATCGCTATCATGGATTCGGCAACAGGTACCATTCTTGGAGGGATAGTAGGGTCATGCCGACCATGTATTTCAATATTAACCTCCTTCATTGCGTCCACATCAACTGTTTTCTGGGATTTTGATATGGAAGGAGTGGGTTTTACCGCTATTCTACAGATTATCGGCATTCCTGTGGATATGCCACCTGTTATACCACCTGCATTATTGGTTGCCGGCATAACATTATCATCTTTTAGCACAAGAGAATCGTTCATCTGACTGCCTCTCATGCGGGAACATTCAAAACCCGCACCGATCTCAACTCCTTTCACTGCACCTATACTCATCATGGCACCTGCAATATCAGCATCCAGTTTTCCGAACACAGGTTCACCCAGACCAGAAGGAACACCTGTGGCTATTATTTCCACTATACCACCAATACTGTCGTGCTCAAGTCGGGCAGCATTTACCTGTTCAAGCATTTTTCCTGCAGCCTCATCATCTGCACAGCGAACGACATTGCTGTCTACATTCTGCCTGATCTCATCAAAAGAAAGCGTTCTTGCCTTTACACCACCAAGCTCGATCACATGAGCAAATACTTCAACACCTGCAAGATGAAGGAGTTTTCTTGCAACAGCACCCCCTGCAACCCTGCCGATGGTCTCTCTTCCTGAAGACCTCCCTCCGCCTCTGTGATCACGAATACCATATTTTTGTAAATAGGAAAGATCTGCATGCCCTGGTCTTGGAATATCTTTAATATAATCGTATGCTCCGGACTTTGCGTTTTTATTCCATACGAGCATGGATACCGGCATTCCGGTTGTAATGCCATCAAGCACGCCGGACAATATCTCCACTGAATCTGACTCGGAACGTGGTGTAGATACATCACTCTGTCCTGGCCGTCGGCGATCAAGGTCCTTCTGAATATCAGCTTCTGAGAGTTCAAGACCTGCTGGTACTCCGTCAACAACTACTCCCAGAGCTTTTCCGTGGGATTCGCCCCAGGTTGTTATTCTGAAAGAATGTCCGAATGTATTTCCTGGCATAATCGTATAGAATTCATGATACTATTTATATGGACCGTGTGTGAGCCGGCTCAATGTGTACAAGTACATCCTCAATGCCATCGAAGTTCTCTTTGATACGATATTGGACAATATGAGATATAGTATGAGATTTATAAGTGCTCATTTCCGGATCCACTTCAACATGCAGGTCCACAAAGACATTTCCGGGAGGGCCACGTGTGCGTATCCTGTGGCAATCAATGACACCCTCCACATTGCATACTATCTCTTCGATCTCATCTGTATCTATCTGAGATTCATCACACAATATAGAGATACTGTGGAATATTATTTCCGCACCTGCACGCAGAATGACCAGAGCGATGAGTATCGAAACAACCGGATCGATCACAGGATATCCTAGTTTAATTGCCGCCAGACCAATAATAACAGAGAGAGATACGTAAATATCACTTTTAGTATGGGCTGAATCTGCGATCAGGAGTTCACTGTTCAGTTCCATACCTTTCTTTCTCTCATAAGTAGTAACTGCATAATTGACCATCATGGTTCCTATCATCACTGCAAAACTTATTGCAGTCACTTCCGGCATGCTACCATTATCAAAACGATTAAAAGCCGTATGAACGATCTCAAAGGCAACAATTGCCAGTATCACAGCGATGAAAATGGACGCCAGAGTTTCGAACTTACGATGACCGTAAGGATGCTCTTTGTCCGGAGGCTTGGCAGCGATATGGATACCTATCAGACCAATGACATTGGAGAGACCATCAAAAAGAGAATGATAACCATCGGACTGCATACTCAGAACATCAGTATACATTCCGTATATTATCTTGGCAAATGCAACTGCAAGATTCAGGAACAAAATATATATCAATGCACTTCGGATTTGCCTGAAACGATAGTCCATATCAAACATCTATAGAAATATTAATCAACAACAATATAAACTATGTGATTTTTGTGGCTAAAAAAAGAAGGATAACCAATACTCTTTTACTTCAAATGATTTAATATATAAATAGATGCATAGTATCTGCAGGTGATAATTTGACCTTTGGTGTGAAAAAAATTACTTTTGTACTATCATTGTTATTTCTAATATGCCTGATATCCGGATGTCTTGAAACTCCCCGGGCACAGCCTGCCACCATAGACGAAAATGCATTAGAAGAATATGGATGGTCCCTTATTTCCACGGAAGAGAATTCATTCGAACAGGCAATTACTGAATCAACCAGTATAGTCCTCAATTCAACAACAGTAAAATACAACAATGACAGGATGACATCTGAGATCAATGAACAGGTTACAGAGTTCAGACAAAATAATAACCTACCTGTATCCCTAGAAGTACCCGAAAGTCTCAGTGCCCGGATAATCACATATCGCCTGAGCCTGCCGTCAGGAGCAAAACTTCCCACAGAGATCATATCCAAGATAATGGATAACAAGGTCAGTGAAATAGAATCCAGTAATGATATTCAGAGTACTCAGGAAACAAATACCAGAAAGCTGACAATGGCCGATGGCACCGAAACTGTTGTAAAGATATTCACCTCAGCAGGTAATTCCACTAATACAGGGATGAAGATGATGGGATTTGTCACTGCTTTTGAAAGTGAGGATTCAAGCACTGTTGTAATGGGTTTTGTCCCTGATGGAGAATACAGGATCGAAAACGGAATCATAAACGGAACTCTGTTCTCAATTGACGGTGATAGTAAAATAGATGAGATGCTTGAACTCGTAAGCACCATTGAATAAGCTGTTGAATCTATCTTGAAAGTCCAGATTCTCAAACGAATGTGGCAATCAGACTAATTCATACAACCGGAAAATATAATTCACATAAATTCTCAGTTCAAAGCATGGTTAAAATTGCAGTAACAGGAAAAGGTGGAGTAGGTAAAACAACATTATCCGGTACGCTTGCAAGGATGCTGGCAAAGGATGGATATGATGTACTTGCCATCGATGCGGATGCCGATATGAACCTTGCTTCTTCACTCGGAATTAAAAATCCTCCTAAACCACTTACCGAATATAAAGACCTGATAGAAGAGAGAGCAGGCGAAAAGGGAGGAATGTTCAAGTTCAACCCTAAGGTAGATGATGTGGTTGACAAATTCGGTGTAGTCGGACCTGACAACGTTAAAATGCTTGTCATGGGAACTGTTGAAAGAGGAGGAAGTGGCTGTATGTGCCCTGCTTCGGCCTTTTTAAGAGCCTTCCTGCGTCATGTTGTGCTGAAGGATACAAGTGCACTGATACTTGACATGGAAGCCGGTATCGAACACCTGGGAAGAGGGACCACGCGTGGTATAGATCTTATGCTAATAGTTGTTGAACCGGGAATGCGCTCCATAGAAACAGCCCAGAGGATAAAGGAACTTTCAGAAGGTATTGACATCAAACACCTTGCTGCTGTAATTAACAAAGGGACTTCCGCAAATATGAAACCGAAACTGGAAGAACTTGGAATTCCCGTACTGGGAGAGATACCATACGATCCGGACCTTGTTGAAGCTGATTTTAACGGACTTGCACCTATTGATGTTGGGGGGGAATGGGTGGATTCAGTACAAGATATCAAGGACAGTATGCTTGAAATGATATCCGGCTTTGATGGAGAGAAATAAGATCGCACCATGATTATCAAAACCTCTTACAGAAACGTGCAAGCATACATTACAAAGGATGGTTCAACTATCAGAGAACTGATGAATCCAGAGGTACATGGTAATTCTGCCCAGAGTCTTGCCGAAGCAACCGTTCCGGCAGGAAATTGTACTCTTTTGCATCGGCACAATATTACAGAAGAAATATATCATATACTTTCAGGTTCCGGTATCCTCAGGCTTGGAGATGTGCTGATAGATTTAGAAAAAGGAGATTCGGTCTGCATTCAGCCCGGAACGCCTCATAATATAAAGAATACAGGAGAAAAAAGTTTAAAGATACTCTGTTGCTGTTCTCCTGCCTATTCCCATGATGACACAGAGATAATTGAATAATAGTTTCATTTCATTTTTAACCATCCCTACATAAAATAAAGAATTACAGGCAGGATGATCACCCCCATGGCATGAGATCTTCGAATTTTAAGGAAAGAAGCGATCATACCAATGGGAATGGCAATTACAAAGACAATCAACCCGAAAAATCCGGTGAACAGCAGACTCATGACTGAAAGTAGAATCAGTACAGTATAACACAATTTTGAATAATCCTGATCTGTAAGTATATGGTGCATCCTGTCTCCAAAAAAAACTGTAGAATAATAGGAACATATTGCTGTCAACGATAGGACGCAAAGGAACAAAAGCAAAAAAGAACTTTCAAAACTGATATCTCCAAGAAGGTCTTCGATAGCAACCATTGCTCCACTCCGTGTTTTTCCTATAACCACCAGTGCCATTAAACCGAAAATGGCGTTACAGGTATTGACTCCCGATATAGAGACGATGAATTCTTTTGCGGAATCAAGCAGATCATCTTTTTCAAAATTATACTCATCCTTTCCACTGTCATCTTTTGTAAAGTCATCTTTGATAAAAAGCCGTGCGATCACAGTAGCTATTGAAGAAGAGACACCTGGAATCCATGCAACAAATGAACCTGAAGTGCCACCCACAAGAATTCCCCTGAATATCCTTTTTCTGTCAAGTTCCATCCGCGATACAAACTGAAGAGGTATCACAGGATCGGACATCAGGCTTATAATGAGCTGTGAGGCACCGAACAGACCACTTAAAAGAGGGAGCAGTATTGAAGGTTCACCAAAGCTGATGATCGGTTCCATCAGATGTTCCATATTGAATGCGAAAACACCCAGAAGTCCGCATAGAAGAAAGATCACCAGTGCATAAAATCTGCTTTTCCAGTGGGACAGTGAGCCCTGACCATGAACATATTCACCTTTTTCTGTCAGGATCATTATTAACACTATAAGCAATAAAAGCCAGGCAATATAATTCTGTATTATCGGATATATTATTTTGAACAAAAATGATATCGGGATGGCTATGAACAAAGCAAGTGCAACAGAGCCTGCACTGCCAAGGGCTGATAATCGTATCGCTTCCGGGCCCTTTCCTTCCAGCAACATCGTGTGTCCGGGCAGGACTGCCAGAGCCATATCATCACTGGGAGCACCAAGAAATATGGAAGGTATGATATCGTGAAAAGTATGTGATAGGGAATTTGCAAGTATCATTGCGGCAATATATACAAGTGGAATCCCTTTTTCAGAAAGTAATGGTGAGAAAGCAAGTAACAAAAGAGCAAAATTGTTGGTATGTATTCCCGGTATAAGTCCGGATATTATACCCAGTACATAACCTGTCAGCACTGAAAACAAAAATAACCATAAATTGATGTCCGTCATGACACTCATTGTCAATTTCCTTTTTTGATCACAGAAACTTTTAATATCTATTTAATTTTTACTTTTTATTATTAAAATAAATAATCTTAGATAATTATTTATTGATATTTGAAATTCGTTCCTTTTGATTTCAATGCCATGTACCATTATGATTCCGGACAATTTTATATAATAAGATTCCATGTCCTTACAGAAATGGATGACAAAACGATCAAATGTAGTAAAAAGTGTAGCAATAATGCCATTATTTTCCAGAAATATTCAGGCATGCACCTGTGCAAAAAACACTTTATAGAAGACGTTGAGCGCAAGATCAAACTCACTATAAGAAAACATTATGCTGTCAGAAAAAATGAAGTAATAGCCGTAGGCTTAAGTGGTGGCAAGGACAGCAGTACAACACTTTACATACTACACCGCATATTTGGCAAAAGACCGGACATAGAGCTTGTAGGTATTTCCATAGACGAAGGTATTGAAGGTTACAGACCTGATACCATAGAATCTGCAAGAGAGCTTACTGGAAAGCTTGGAATAAAGCATATAGTCCGTTCATTCAGAGAGGAATATGACACCTCTATGGATGAAATAGCACTACAGCAAAGGGAGAAAGGAGCATGTAGTTACTGCGGAGTACTTCGAAAATCCCTTTTGAACAAAGCAGCCCTTGAGATCGGAGCAACGAAGCTTGCCATAGGCCACAATCTTGATGATGAGGCACAGACAATACTTCTTAATCATTTGAAAGGAGATGTATCCCGCATGGTCAGACTGGCTCAGCCAAAAGAGCTTGAAGGGCTTGTATTGAGGATGAAACCTCTCAGACACATTCCGGAAAAAGAGATAGCACTATATGCCTATCTGCATGATCTTCCACTTGGTTTTGGTGGCTGCCCCTATTCCCATGAAGCAATGAGAAAGGAAATAAGAGTCATGCTTAATGAGTTCGAGGTCAGACATCCGGGAACGAAATATGCTCTTATGAGTGGCTTTGATAAAATATCAGGTATTCTGAGTCAAGAGTTCCCACAGGAAGGTCTTTCAGAATGTAGGATATGTGGACAGGCCTGCACTACCAATATATGCCAGGCATGCAAACTTCTTAAAAGAGATCAATGAAGTTGATAATCCTCAAATGAATAAAGATTTCTACCTTTCCTGTCAAGATAAAAGCGTGTGAGCCATACAGTGATCAGAGGTTGTATTACAATGGTGCTGAGAATGAATTCTCCGAATGACCATATCTGGGATATAAGATCCACATAGGATGCTGCTTCACCTATCAGATTCAGGAAAACAGAGATTCCCACGACTAAAAACCACATGACAAGAGCCGGGAATTTATTGGAAAGGATAAAAGATATTCCTTTTTCTATTGCAGTTAAAGGGTCAAGACCATCAATCACAAGAGCATAATCCACAAGCAGGAAAATAATGCTTAATAAAATGATATACACTATCCATATAAATAAGCCGGCAAGCAGCAGTGAAGCGCTTTCAAGGGCGTTTTCAGGATTTGAAAGAAAAACAGTGAGATCACCTATTGAAATTATTCCGGGTATCAGGAATACAAGCCCTGAAAGAGCCAGCAGATAAACAAGTATATTTGTAAGAAAGAGATTGAAGAAATTCATCTTACCTGAAAGGAGCATATCACTAATACTTGTATTACCTTTTTCAGATGCTTCCTTTGCCATACCTATGGCTCCAGCTGCCAGAAAGGACTGAACAAGCGTATAGAGAAGGAACAGAACCACTCCTCCAGAGACCAATACCCATATGCTTTCCGACAATGCAGACTCCATTATGTTCAGCATATCATTCTGAGTTATACTTGAGGGATCGATATTCTGCTGTGAAACCAGAGGAGCTACGAAAATAAGAGTAAAAAGCAATAAAGCCAGAACAAAGAATATAAGAGCTGTTATCATTTCAAGAATGAAAGGCACACACAAATTAAGGTTTCTTGTCCAAGTACCAAATCCTTTGCGAATAACCGTTCCAATATCCTCAACCATTGAAATAACTCCGAAACTATTGACCCTCTACGTCTCACTCATATTTATTTGCATCCCACAGGATAAAGAAAGATATGGTAGAAATGGTTAAATATTAGATATTTT